>CADBUS010000075.1 GCA_902797895.1 uncultured Bacteroidia bacterium
CCATCATCTATGGTGATACCACCTTGGTCTTGAAACTTGCAGCCCATGTTGATAAATACCCCTTCACCAACAATTGTGTTTTTTCCACAATCGGTATGGAATGGCGGAAAGAGACCTACACTTTTGGGAACTGTTCTCCCCCACAGTCTCTCCAATAGAGAATGTAACTCCTCCGGAGTATGATACTTGCTGTTGATTTCTGCCGTAATTTGCAATGCCTCTTGAGAGAGTTTGTGGAACATCAAATGAAGCTCTGAACCGCCCTCAATGGGTTTGCCGGAGGCCATATAATCTCTGAATTCTTCTATTGTCATATTATCTGATATTATAAGCGAGCACAAAGTTAGTTAAAAATAATAGCTAACTTTGGAAAATTCATTTATAAAAAAATGGTTGTAAGAAAGTATGGTGAAGAGGTAGTGAAGAGCTACCTGGCAGAAATAGAGGTAGAGGAGTATCTATTGCACTATCGTGATGCAGAGAGATTTATAAAGCTCTGCAAGGAGTGCAGAAATTATGGCAGGCGATATGGTTGCCCTCCTTTTGATTATGATGTTCTGCAACTGGTTAGCAGGTATGACAGAGTTAAGATTTTTGGTACTCAGCTTTTTATAAAAGATGCGCAAGTGGGTGTTAGTGAGTTAAATAGATTTATGCAGCCGGTGGTTTTGCAGCAGAATGAGATGCTATTGGAGTTAGAAAAGCAGCATAATGGGTTTGCCTGTGGTTTTGTGGGGGAGTGCCCATATTGCACAGAGCCTTGCGCCCGTTTGGAAGGTAAACCCTGCAGCCATTCCGATAAGGTGCGCCCCTCTTTGGAGGCTCTTGGATTTGATATGGTTAAAACCTCTAAAGAGCTGCTTGGAGTTGAAATCAAATGGGCTACCGCCGTCCATAAGCCTGATTACCTGATGCTTATCTGCGGATTGTTTTATTAACAACAGATAATTTTCCCGAGCTCATGCTTGTAAGTATTTGTCTTGTTGTTCCTTTAGGGTGTTTAAGAGATTAGTTGCATTATTTAACGCAGAGTACTATGAATAAGCTTATTACAGAAATGATGGTTAGGGCGGAGCCTAAGTTGGTGGAGGGGCTCTCGCGTTTTTTCAAGACAGGGAGGGGAGAGTATGGCTATGGAGATAAGTTCTTGGGTATCAAGGTGCCTGTTACAAGAGAGGTGGTAAAGGTGTGCTGGAGGAATATTGGCTTTGCCGAGATTGAGGAGGCTCTTGCGAGTGAGTATCACGAGATTAGATTGGCTGCGCTATTGGTTTTGATTGAGATTTTCTCTCACGCTAAAAAAGAGAAGGCTCTGCAAAAGAGTTGCGTAGATTTGTATCTTGCCAATACTGAGCATATAAATAATTGGGATTTGGTAGATCTTTCTTGTTATAAACTGCTTGGTGTTTGGCTTTTAGAGAGAGAACGCACTCTATTGTATCATCTTGCCCGCAAAGGGAAGAGTATTTGGGAGCAGCGCATTGCTATTGTAACCACAATGGCTTTCTTAAAAAGAGGAGAACTTGATGATACTTTTGCCATTGCTGATATTCTGCTCCATCATCCTCACGATTTGATACATAAGGCAGTGGGGTGGTTGCTCAGAGAGGCCGGCAAACAAAACAAAGAGGCTTTGGTGGCCTTTTTGGAATCTCGCCATAAAAATATGCCGAGAACGATGCTCCGCTACGCGATAGAGAAATTCCCTCAGAAAGAGCGCCTTAAATATTTACTTTCTGAATCTTCCCGATAGTTTTAGAGTTATTTTTTGCTTGACGATTTAAGTGAAAATCTATTTTTATTATATTTGTTAGACTTAAACTATTTTTTTATGAAAAAGAGTCTTTTTTCTTTAGCGCTGTTACTTGCCTCATTATTGGTTAATACAGCAGCATTTGCACAACCAAATCTTTCTGATAAGGAGCTCTATAATGCTATTTGGGCTATGGGGCAGATGTATCCCGATGGTTTTACCATTGATATTTCTACTATGCGACAGCCTACAGAGGGACTTGTTGTATCATACGCTGCTACCCAGAATAGCTTTGACCGCAAAAGCATTCCGAATGTGGTGAAGCACGCTCGTGAGCATCAGGGCTCTGTGGGTGGATGGCTCAATCCTCTAACCGGAAAATATCACTTTGACAGCAATCGTATCTTTCCGGAGGATAGCCTTGCAGCAGCTGTTCAGTTTGCTCGCGATAATGGGCAACATACTGTTTATATTGCATCTAAAGGGATAAATATTTGGACAAACTACGAACAAAAAGATATTCGTATTATTTTGGATTGCGATATGGGCTCTTCTACAGATGATCTTTTTGCTCTTATGATGCTCTATCGTTATATGGATATGAAGAGGTGCAACCTTATTGGAGTGATTGTGGATCGTATGGGGAGGGCTAATGCAGATATTGTGGATGTGATGAACAATTTCTATGGGTATCCTAATATCCCGATAGGGCTTGAAACTCAGGGTATTCCTAACCCTCACATATTTATAACATATCACAATTTGCCATACGCTCGTTCAAGAGACGGAGTTCCTATGTTCAAGAGAACTGTGGGCGACAATGGTACATATATGGAGAGTTATAAGCTATATCGCAAGTTGCTTTCAGAGTCTCCGGACAAATCTGTTACTATTGCCTCCATTGGTTTTGTAACCTCACTTGCTCGCCTGTTGCAGTCTGGGCCGGATGAATACTCTCCTCTGAATGGAGTGGAGCTTGTTCGCAAAAAGGTGAAGGAGATTTATGCTATGGGTGGAGTTTTTGGAGAAGCTGTTGAGCCGGACTACAACTTTAAGGCTGCGATTGACTTCTCTCTCAAATTCTTTGAGCTTTGGCCTAAAGATGTAGATATTGTCTTCTCTCCCGGTGAGGTAGGGGATCCGCTTGACTATCGTCCGGAGACTGTAATAGCAGATATGAACTGGACTGATCTTCACCCTATTAAGTGGACATACCAATTCCTAAATTGCGATACAGGCCAAAAGATGTGGGATCCTCAGGCCGTAATCAACGCTGTGGAGGGCGATGACCTTTACAAACTTTCTGAGCGTGGCTGGGTTACTCTCACACCTAATGGTGAAACCATTTTCAAAGCAGATCCAAAGGGGAATGCCCGTTATCAATTCCCGGGAGATCCGGTTTGGTGTGATTTGGTACTCAAATATATTCGCACAATGGCTATACAGCACTAAAAGAGGAGATACTATCGGGAGTAGAATAAGGAAATAATTACGAATACTTTATGAAGCGTTTAATACTTATTTGCACAGCTCTTTTGCTTTCTGTGGCAGCTTTTAGCCAGAAGGCGGTTTCTGACCAAGATTTGGAGGCTGCCATTTGGGTTATGAGCAAAAGTTATCCGGAGGGTTTTACATTTGATATAAATACTTTACAACATCCAAAGGAGGGGTTGTATGTATCATATAAAGCAACTCAGAACCACTTCAGCCGCAAATCTTTACGCGATGTTATAAAACACGCACGCGCCCACCAGAATGTGGTTGGCGGGTGGAGGGATCCGGAGACAGGCCACTACTATTTTGATAGTAATCGCCGCTTTCCTGAAGATAGCCTTGCTGCAGCATTGGCTTTTGCCAGAGAAAATGGCCAGCGTACTGTATATGATGCCAAAAGAGATATAAATGTAAAGTCTAACTACGAGCATAAGGATATTCGTATTATCTACGACTGCGATATGGGCTCTTCTACAGATGATCTCTTTGCCCTTATGATGCTCTATCGTTATATGGATATGAACCGCTGCACACTTTTGGGTGTTATTGTTGACCGTATGGATAGAGCTAACGCAGATGCTGTTGATGTAATGAATAACTACTATGGTTATCCAGATATTCCTATTGGGTTAGAAAAGAAAGGAGTAAAAGATCCGCGCATATTCATACCGTATCACAATATGGCATACGCTCGCTCTACCGATGCAGAGCCTTTGTTCAAACGCACTGTGGGAGATAGCGGCGATTATATGGATGGTTACAAACTCTACCGCAAGCTACTTGCAAATCAGCCTGATAGCTCTGTTACAATTGCCTCGGTTGGTTTTGTTACCTGCCTTGCTCGCCTATTAGAATCCGGTGCAGATGAGTTTTCTCCACTAAGCGGAGTGGAGCTCGTAAGGCGCAAAGTAAAAAACATCTATCTTATGGGGGGAGTTTTTGGAGACTCTTTTGAGCACGACTACAACTTTACAGCTGCCATAGACTTTTCTCTAAAGTTCTTTGAACTTTTGCCTAAGGAGATAGATATAGTATTCTCTCCGGGTGAGGTAGGCGATCCTCTTTACTATAGCGCAGAGGATATTATTGCAGATATGAATTGGACTGACTCTCACCCTATTAAATGGATTTACAAGTTCTTGAAGGAGGATAAGTTTCAGAAAATGTGGGATCCGCTTGCTGTAATAAATGCGGTTGAGGGAGATGATATATTTTATAAACTCTCTCCACGCGGATGGGTTAGCTTAACTCCAACCGGAGAGACCATTTTTAGGGAAGACCCAAACGGCAATGCTCGTTACCAGTATCCGGGGCCAAAAGGATGGTCTGACTTTGTTTTGAAGTATATACGCCTTATGTCTGTTCAGCACTAAGCATAAATAAATAGAATTCAAAATATCGTATATGAAAAAATTAGTGGTTTTTGCTATCGCGATGCTCTGCATAATAGAGGTATCGGCACAGGAGGGTAGCACCAAAAGTTTCAAAACTGTTTTGGAGAATCCTATTTCAAGTATTAAAAATCAATCCCGCAGCGGAACTTGTTGGGCCTTTGCTACATTGGGATTCTTTGAGAGTGAGATTCTTAGACGCACCGGAAAAGAATACGATTTGTGTGAGATGTTTGTTGTGAGCAAAGACTATATGGATTGTGCTACTCACTATGTGCGTATGCACGGTTATAGCCAAATTTCAGAGGGAGGCTCTTGCGACGATGTGTTGGAGGTTATTAGAAGAGATGGTATATGTCCGGAGGATGCAATGCCTGCACCTGGCTCATTGACAGGAGATTCGTTGGCTAATTTTAAGGTATTCTTCCCTGAATTGGAGCGTATGGTAAGCAGTATAGTAAAAAAAGATGCCAAGGAGCCGAAAGCGCATTGGAGAGATAGTGTGCAATCTTTGATAGAGCGCTATTTGGGCAAAACTCCGGAGAGCTTTGTATATGAGGGCAAAACATATACTCCGCACTCTTTTGCTCAAACCCTGGGGCTTAATATGGATGATTATGTGAGCTTAACGAGCTATACTCATCATCCTTTTAATCAGTACTTTGTAATAGAGGCTCCATATAAATGGCGTCTGAAACCGAGTTACAATATTCCGATAGAGCAACTTATGGAGGTGGTGGATAAGGCTTTGGATGCAGGATATACCATAGCTTGGGGAGGTGATGTATCGGGCAATTTCAACAGAGCCACAGGAGTTGCCGCTCTACCGGACGGAGTGGTGCCAACGCAGCAACTAAGGCAGGAGCAATGGGATAACTGGGATGCTACCTACGACCACGTAATGGTAATATATGGCAAGGCAACAGATGAGGCAGGAAAGCCATACTATCTTGTTAAAAACTCTTGGGGCAAAAGAGGTCCATTTAATGGAATCTGGTATATGTCAAGGGATTATATTGCGCTTAATACCACCTACATATTTTTAAATATCAACGCATTACCCAAAAAGCTTCGTAAGGCTGTGGG
>CADBUS010000076.1 GCA_902797895.1 uncultured Bacteroidia bacterium
TGATTATAACCCATCACCCTCTGATAGTGCACGCTCCTTGCTTGAACATACTCTCTAATAACCTTAGAGGCAGGAGTATAGAGCTTGCGGTGCGCAATAACATTACAATATACTCCTCCCACACTCCGTTAGATAGGGCGGCAGGGGGGCTGAATGATATTATGGCCAAGATGATTGGGTTGCGCGGCTGCCGCAGGGTGGTTGAGGGGGGCTTCTGCACCATAGGCTCTCTTGCAAAGCAGATGAGCGCAAATGAGATTTTAAGCCACTTGAAAGAGGTATTTGGCGCTCCGGCCATCAGGTGCTCAAAGCCTATTGAGGGGGGGATAAAAAAAGTTGCGGTTAGCAGCGGAAGTGGGCAAGGCTCTATTAAAGAGGCTATTGGAGCCGGTGCGCAGCTGCTTGTTACAGGCGATGTTACCCATCATAACTTTTATACTCCAAAGGGATTTATGATTGCAGACATAGGCCATCATTACAGTGAATTGCCTGCCATAGCCCTGCTGAATGATATTGTTAAGAAAAATTTTCCTACATTTGCAACCTTATTGAGCAAGGCTGACAAAAGCCCGATATTTAATTTTTAGTATGGCAACAAAGAAGAATTCTAAAGAAAATCCGTCTGTTGGCGGCGAAACATTTACCTCTTTGCAAATCTCTACAAAGAATGCAGATGCAATGGATATGGAGAAGAAGCTGAACTTGCTCTACCTTCTCCAGAAGACAGATTCCAAGATAGATGATATCTATCTGTTGCGTGGCGAGCTTCCTTTGGAGGTGCAGGATTTGGAGGATGAGCTAACCGGTCTTCAAACCAAAATCTCTGCTATTCAGAAGAGTATAAAGGAGTCTGAGAGTTTGGTTTCAGGAATGAAGCTCAAAATTGAGGAGTGCAACGCCTCAATCAAAAAGTATGAGGCTCAAAGAAATAATGTGCGCAATAACAGAGAGTTTGAGTCTATAAGCAAGGAGATTGAGTTCCAGGAGCTTGAGAGGCAGCTTGCAGAAAAGAGAGTAAATGAGGGAACTAAGGCCATTGTTGTAAAGAAGGAGGAGCTTGCTCTTTTGAATGAGGAGCTAAAGGGGCGTGAACTGGATTTGGAGGCCAAGCAGAAGGATCTTAAGAATATAGAGAAGGAGACAGAGAAAGAGGTGGAGGCACTCCAAGCGGAGAGCAAGAGCTATCAAGAGCAGATTGAGCCAAGGATGTATGCTGCATATCAGAAGGTTAGAGGCAATGTACGCAATAAGATGGCGGTTGTTACGGTGGTGCGCGGAGCTTGCGGTGGTTGCTTTAACAAAATTCCGCCACAGAGGCAGCTTGATATTGATGAGAGCAAGAAGATTGTGGTTTGCGAGTATTGCGGCAGAATTTTAGTATCTCCTAAATTTGGCGGTGAGGAGGCTCAGCAGAAAGAGCCGGCTACTGAGGCCAAGCCTAAAAGAAGAGCAGCCAAGAAGACTAACTAACTATGAATAAGAGCGTTTTGAAATTTTTAACCGCCTCTGTGGCGGCTATGGTTTTGTTGTTGGGTTTTGCAAAAAACTCCTCTGCGCAAAGCCATTGCAATCTCCCTGGTTTCCACGATATTTCTTTAAGTGGCGGATATGGCAGCATAATGCAGAACTTGGAGAGTTATAAAAAGCCCATAAGCGGCTATAAAAATGTAGAGGCAAGCGGTTATAAATATACTCCAACCGTATCCGGTGAATGGTCATACCGCTTTTCCAAAAAGGCCGCAGTTGGCGCCATACTCTCCTTTCAGGCAGTAGATTACAAAGTTGCACTTCCTACTGCAACCGGTACAGCCAACCTGAAAGCAAAAGATTATTGGTATTCTCTTATGCCGCAGTTTAGATATTATTGGCATTCCGCTCCAAGGTTTAATATCTATTCAAAAGCTGCAGCAGGATTCTCTGCACACAGAAGCATATACAGCACGCCTTCTGAGAATAATAAAACCAGAGAGGAGAAATTCAAGGGCTTTAATTTTACCTGGCACATATCTGCCCTCGGTTTTGAGTATGGAGAGACCTTCTGTGTTTTTGCTGAGGGGGGCTATGGAACTCAAGGCTACGCACTTGCAGGAATAAGAGTAAAGTTTGCACTCTAAGCGGTAAGCAGTTAAGTTATAGCGTTGGCTATTTGCAATAGTGAGAAATGAAAAGAGGCCGGAGTTACTCCGGCCTCTTCATTTTGCAATCTTGCTCTCTTACTTTTTGAAATCTGCAAGCGAGTGGATTGTGATACCGCTTCTGAGCTTAGGCTCAAACCAAGTAGTCTTAGGAGGCATAATGTTGCCTGTGTCTGCTATGGTTATAAGCTGGCGCATAGATACCGGATAGAGTGCAAAGGCTGCCGCCATCTCTCCGCTATCTACTCTCTTTTTAAGCTCTCCAAGCCCTCTGATTCCTCCAACAAAATCGATTCTCTTGGAAGTTCTGAGGTCTTTGATATCCAGGAGCTTGTCTGCAATGTAGTCTGAGAATACAGATACATCAAGCACCTTGATAGGATCATTATCATCGTATGTTCCGGCCTTTGCAGTAAGAGAATACCACTCTCCGCCAATATACATAGCAAAGTTGTGGAGGCAGCAAGGGTGGTAAATCTCCTTGCCCTTCTTCTCTACCGTAAAGAACTCGCCGAGCTTATTTATAAACTCCTCTTGGCTCATACCATTGAGGTCTTTTACAACTCTGTTGTAGTCAATAATTTTAAGCTGGCTCTCAGGGAATACAACTGCCATAAAGTAGTTGTACTCCTCATTTCCGGTATGGTTTGGATTCTGAGCTCTCTTCTCTGCGCCCACTCTGCCGGCTGCGGCTGTACGGTGGTGGCCGTCAGCTACATAAAAGGCAGGTATGCCTGCAAAAATCTCTGTAATCCTCTTAATGGTGGCATCGTCTTCTATCGGCCACATCTTGTGTCCGAATCCGTCCTCTGCCACAAAGTCATACTCGGCAGGCTTTGCCTTAACAACCTTCTCTACAATGGCGTTTATCTCGGCATTATCGGGATAAGCAAAGAAAACAGGCTCAACATTGGCATTCTGGATTCTGACGTGAATCATACGGTCATCCTCCTTCTCCTTTCTGGTAAGCTCGTGCTTCTTTATGGCTCCGCTCATATAGTCGTCTGTATTTGCGCAAACTACAAGGCCATACTGAGTACGCCCATCCATAGTCTGTGCATATACATAGTACATCTCTTTCTTGTCCTGTACAAGCCAGCCTTTCTCTTGCCATTTCTTAAAGTTCTCTACAGCCTTATCGTAGGTTTTCTGCTCGTGCTCATCGGCGATAGGGTCAAAATCTATCTCAGGTTTGATAATGTGGAGCAGAGATTTCTCACCTGCCTCCTCCTTTGCCTCCTTTGAGTTGAGCACATCGTAAGGGCGTGATGCAACCTCCTTTACAATCTCTTTAGGAGGGCGAATTGCTGCAAACGGTTTAACCTTTACCATATTCTTGTGCTTTAGAACTTATTAACCTGGAATTTGGTGTTGCCTGTAGCAAAGAAATCAACTATCTGATTTGCAGCTGCAAGGCCGGCATTCATATTAGCCTCGGCTGTCTCTGCACCCTGCTTTTTAGGGGTAGCAAAAACTCTCTTGCCAAACTTCTCTTTAAGTACCTCGATGTTTGCAGGAGCAATATCGGTGATATATTTAAGATCATCTCTGTCTGCAAGAACTTTCTCAAGCTCAGGCTCATTGATAACCTCTTTGCGGGCTGTGTTCACAAGGCAGCCGCCCTTAGGCATCTTTGAGAGAAGGTTGTAGCCGATAGAGCCCTTAGTCTGCTCATTTGCAGGAATGTGTAAAGAGATAAAGTGGCTGTTGGCGTACAAATCCTCCAAATCTTTGGCAACTGTAACGCCCTCTGCCTCCATCTTCTCTGCAGGTACAAACGGATCAAAGGCCATAATCTTCATACCAAAGCTCTTTGCGTGCTCTGCTACAAGACGGCCAACATTGCCGTATGCCTGAATACCAAGGGTTTTGCCTTTAAGCTCGCTTCCTGTTCCAGGGGTGAACTGATTTCTTGAAATGTAAATCATCATACCTATGGCAAGCTCTGCAACGGCGTTGGAGTTCTGGCCTGGAGTGTTCATTGCAACAATCTTTCTCTCAGAGAGAGCGGCAAGGTCAAGGTTATCAAAACCGGCACCGGCTCTTACAACTATTTTGAGATTCTTTGCTGCATCAACCACAGCCTTGGTTACTTTATCTGAACGCACTATAAGTGCATCGGCATCCTTAACGGCCTCCAAGAGCTTATCCTCTGTGCCATATTTCTCCAAAGTGGCTACAGTGTGGCCTGCGCTCTCGCCAATCTGCTTGATACCCTCTACAGCTTTGGTAGAGAATGGTTTATCTGTCGCGATAAGAATTTTCATATCCTCAATTTTTAACAGAGTGAATTATTTGGCGTTCTGTTTCTCAAATTCCTGCATACATTTTACAAGAGCCTGTACGCTCTCAATAGGGCAGGCATTGTAGATAGATGCTCTGAAGCCGCCAACTGAACGGTGGCCCTTGATACCGAGCATACCATTGCTCTTTGCATACTCCAAGAAGTTAGCCTCAAGCTCTTTGTATTCAGGAGCCATAACAAAGCATACATTCATAAGAGAACGGTCTTCTTTAGCAGCTGTGCCAACAAACATCTTGTTGCGCTCAATCTCACCATAGAGCATATCAGCCTTCTGAACATTTAGCTTGTTGATAGCCTCAACACCGCCAATGCCTTTGAGCCACTTGAGTGTCTGAGTCATAACATAGATAGCATATACAGGAGGAGTGTTGAACATACTCTCTTTCTCAATATGAGTTCTGTAGTCGAGCATAGTAGGAATGTAGTTAGATACCTTGCCGAGTACATCGTCTCTTATGATGGCGAAAGTTACACCAGCAGGACCTACATTCTTCTGAGCACCACCATAGATAAGGCCATACTTGCTTACATCCACAGGGCGGCTCATAATATCAGATGACATATCTGCAACCAAGGTTACAGGGCAGTCCATATCATATCTGATCTCTGTTCCGTAGATAGTGTTGTTGGTTGTGATATGGAAGTAATCCAAATCTGTAGGGATAGTGTAACCCTTTGGAATATAGCAGTATGTCTTATCTGCAGAAGAAGCTACTGCGTATGCTGCATCGGCTGCCAAGCCTCTGCTCTTTGCAAGGCCCTGAGCCTCTTTAAGAGCCTTCTTTGCCCAAACGCCTGTCTCAAGGTAGCCGGCCTTCTTCTCAAAGAGGTTCATAGCTACATAGAGGAACTGCAAAGAGGCACCGCCACCGAGGAATACAACCTGGTAGTTGTCCGGAATGTTAAGAAGCTCTTTCCAAAGTGCTCTGCACTCGTTCATTACAGCCTCCCACTCCTTGCTGCGGTGAGAGATAGAAATCAAAGGAATACCTGTACCGGCAAAATCCTTGATGGCATCGATAGATGAATTGATGGCCTCCTCCGGCAAAACACAAGGGCCGGCGAAGAAATTATAAGCTTTTTTCATTGTTTTATTGTTATAAAA
>CADBUS010000077.1 GCA_902797895.1 uncultured Bacteroidia bacterium
CTTCTTAGGGGCAGCCTTCTTTGCAGGAGCAGCCTTCTTCGCAGGAGCGGCCTTCTTCGCAGGAGCGGCCTTCTTTGCAGGAGCAGCCTTCTTTGCAGGAGCAGCCTTCTTTACAGGAGCGGCCTTCTTTGCAGGGGCAGCCTTCTTTACAGGGGCAGCCTTCTTTGCAGGAGCGGCCTTCTTTGCAGGGGCAGCCTTCTTTGCAGGGGCAGCCTTCTTTACAGGAGCAGCCTTCTTTACAGGGGCAGCCTTCTTTGCAGGAGCTGCCTTCTTTACAGGAGCAGCCTTCTTTGCAGGAGCAGCCTTCTTTGCAGGAGCAGCCTTCTTTGCAGGAGCAGCCTTCTTTACAGGCTTTGCTGCGGCAACTTTTTTAGTCGGCTTGGCCGGAGCTATCTTTTTTGCCTTTACACTATTTTTAGAGCTACTTGATGTGCTCTTAACTCTCTTTGATGGGGCACTCTTCTTTGCCACCGTAATCTTTTTAGTTGCCAAATTGCAAAGTATTAAATTGTTGAACAAACAGATTATAAATCTATGGTGCAATTATAATCTATTTTTTTGTTATCCAAAAAAGTTTAGAAAAAAAATCAAAATCTACCTCTCTTAAAGAAGTATGATTTCTGCTCCCTCTGGCGCTCCGTATCCCTCTCCACAAATATAGGTTTTTGTGTAAGGGGGTCTAAACCAGTATAGTACATTATTGAGCTTCTTGTCATTGGGGTTGGAGTTATGCTTTGCACCTGTTCCATATAAACTCCGCGCAAATCCGGCTCTTTGGAAAGGGCTTTCATATCTGAGAGCTTACACCCGGGGTGAGAGGAGATAAAGTATGGAACTATCTGCTGGTTAAGGTTAAAGGAGCGGCATATTCTCTCAAATTCCTCCTTCATTATCTTAAAGAGTATAAACGAAGGTTTGTTCATAAGCTGCAAAATATGCTCCTGAGTATGCTCCGGCGCTACCTTAAAGCGGCCACTTATATGCTTGGACACAAGCTCGGTAAAGTATTCTTTGGCACTGCCGTTTATATACCCCTTTTCGTTAAAGATAAGGTCATACCTAACTCCGCTCCCCACAAAAGAGTGTCTTACTCCGTTTATGGAATCTACTGCCCTGTAGAGCTTTAGGAGAGCTTTATAGGATATGTTCAAATTTTTGCAGATTGCAGGAAAGATACAGGATTTTCTCAAACACTTGCCACATAGGGTTTTATCTTTGCCCTCCATATTATACATATTGGCAGAGGGGCCTCCTATGTCAGATATTATGCCGGCAAAACCCTCCAAACTCTTTAACCTCTCCACCTCTTTAAGTATAGATTCCCTGCTGCGGCTCTGGATAAATTTTCCCTGATGAGCCGCTATTGTGCAGAAAGAACAGCCTCCAAAACAGCCCCTATGTATTGTAATTGAGTTCTTTATCATATCGTAGGCAGGAATGCTCTTGCCTTTGTAGCGCGGATGCGGAACCATTGTATATGGCAAATCATAAACTGCATCCAGCTCCGCCTGTTCAAGCGGTGGATATGGCTCATTTACATATAGATACCTACCCTTACAAGGCTCTATCAACCGCTTTGGAGAGGCTATATTTGCCTGCAATTCTATCTGATTGAAATTCTCTATAAGGGCATATCTATCTTTCAGGCACTCCTCGTAGCTGTGTAGCAGAATGGTATTGTCTGCAAGTGCTACATCATCAGGCTTAGCATCACTTAAATAGGCCACCTGTTTTAACTGCCTGAGAGAGTTTGCATTAAAATTTTCCGCGATAGAAAATGGTTTCTCGGTGGTAGCCCTCCAACTCTCAGTTCCAAGCTCCTCCAAACGCCTCTCAAAGAGAGTTGCAACCGCTATTGTGGCCTTCTCCCCCATTCCGTATGTAAGAAAATCTGCACCGCTCCACTCCAAAACAGATGGCAGTATCTTGTCCTGCCAATAATCGTAGTGAGCAAATCGGCGCAAAGATGCCTCTATTCCTCCTATTACAACAGGTATGTGAGGATAGAGCTTTTTCAATATACGCGAGTACTCTTTAACCGCGTAATCAGGTCTGAATGAGGGTTGTCCGTTGGGTGTATAGGCATCGTTGCTACGTAATCTCTTAAAAGAGGTGTAGTGGTTTACCATAGAGTCCATAGCACCGGCCGACACTCCAAAAAAGAGACGCGGCTCGCCAAGTTTGCGGAAATCTCTTAAATCGTCTCTCCAATTTGGTTGCGGCACCACCGCCACCTTATAGCCGCAGCTTTGCAATACTCTGGCTATTACAGCAGTACCAAACGATGGGTGATCTACGTATGCATCGCCGCTAAAGAGAATCACATCTGCCCTCTCCCACCCAAGGCGCTTCATCTCATCCTTGGAGGTGGGGAGAAACAAATCTCTGCTGTTTTTGCGCTCCTCCATCTACATTCTCTGCGGAAGCTCTATGCCGAGAATATTCATACCCTTTACAAGAACCTTTGCAACTACCTCAGCAAGAAGCAGTCTGAATGCTCTTACAGAAGGATTTTCCTCTCTTAGTATAGAGTAATCGTGATAGTATTGATTGAACTCCTTTGCCAAATCGTAGCAATAGTTGGCTATAAGTGCCGGAGATTTTGCTTCGCCTGCCTCCCTTATCTTTGCAGGGAAACCTCCCAACAGCTTTATAAGCTCCACCTCTTTGCCGTTAAGCTCCGTAGTATCAGGATTATATGCTATATTGTCACCCTCTGCCTTGCGCAGAATAGATCTTATTCTGGCGTGAGTATATTGTATAAACGGCCCTGTATTGCCGTTAAAATCTATAGACTCTTTTGGATTGAAGAGCATCTTCTTGCGCGGATCTACCTTTATTATAAAGTATTTAAGCGCTCCAAGCCCAAGCATATCAAAGAGGCGGTGCTGCTCATCCTCGCTCAAATCTGCAAGTTTACCGAGTTGCAGGGAGTTCTCCTTGGCCGTATCATACATAGTCTGTATAAGGTCATCTGCATCCACAACCGTACCCTCTCTCGATTTCATCTTACCATCAGGCAGCTCTACCATTCCGTATGACATATGATAAATAGAATCAGCCCATTTGAAGCCAAGTTTGCCAAGCAGTAGCTTGAGAACCTGAAAATGGTAATTCTGCTCATCTCCAACCACATATATCATCTGGTCAAACTTATAGTTCTGGTACCTCTGATGAGCGGTTCCAAGGTCTTGAGTCATATATACCGATGTGCCATCGCTCCTAAGAAGCAGTTTTTGATCGAGCCCATCTGCTGCCAAATCGCACCATACAGAGCCATCTTCGTGCTTTTGGAATATTCCCCTATCCAACCCCTCCAATACAAGCTGTTTACCCAACTTATATGTATCTGATTCGTAGTATATTATATCAAATCCAACTCCAAGCCTGTCGTATGTCTTATCAAACCCCTCATATACCCAGTTGTTCATCTGCTTCCACAACTCTACTGTAGCCTCATCGCCACTCTCCCACTTGCGGAGCATCTGCTGTGCCTCAAGCTGTATAGGGGCATTTCTCTCAAGCTCTTTGGCCCTCTCCTTAGCCTTTTGTGCATCCTCTATAAGTGGCTCTTTTTCCACCATTTGAGCAACCTGCTCTTTAAGCATATTGTTGAACTCCACATAGTAATTTCCAACAAAGTGGTCTCCCTTTATGCCTGTAGAGGATGGAGTTGCACCATCTGCCTTTTTCTGCCAGGCCAACATAGATTTGCAGATATGTATTCCCCTATCGTTTACTATATTGGTTTTAACCACATTATGGCCGTTGGCCTCCATCAGTTTGGAGATAGACCAACCAAGCAGTATATTCCTTATATGGCCGAGGTGCAGAGGCTTGTTTGTATTTGGAGATGAGAACTCCACCATAACAGTCTGCCCGCTCTTTGGTTGCTGACCGTAATCCTCTGTTTTTGAAATGGATGTGAAGTACTCAATCCAGAATTTTGCAGAGAGTTTTATATTCAAAAAACCCTTAACAACATTATAGCTCTCTATGTTTGAGGAGTTTTCCAACATATAGCCACCTATCTGCTCCGCTGTCTGCTCCGGAGAGAGCTTGCTGATTTTAAGCAGTGCAAATGTTACAATGGTGAGGTCTCCCTCAAACTCCTTTCTTGTTGCTTGGGGCTGAACTGCTTTAGACTCAGGTTTTACCCCATAGAGTTTTTCAACTGCCTGTGCAGCAAGTTGTTCAATCATTTTTTCCGGTGTAGCGCACATATCTGCTCCTTATTTTTTATTTGAACCAAAATACTCCTTTGCCGCCTTTTTCACCTTTGGCGCAAGGGCCAAAAGTGTAAACATAGTGGCACAGGCCATAAAGAAAAATGCCAAATCTATCACAGCCACAGCTACTTGCAAAGGCACAACAGCAAAAACGATAAGCATTGGCAGGTAAAAATAGTTATAATATTTACCATACTTGGCTCCAAAGAGAAAACTTGTGCATTTGGTACCATAGTATGAGTATGAAAACATAGTTGAAAAGGCAAAGAAGAATACCATAACCATCAGCAAATATCCTCCTGCCGTTCCATTAAAAATCTTATAAGGCATTGCCGCTCCAAAAGCGTTAAGTGCTATCTCTAAACCCTTTACAGAGCTGCCGGCCTCAGGCAACGCATAACTCCCTGCGGCGGTAGGGACCAATATAGCCAAAGCTGTAAGAGTACATACGAGTCCTGAGTCCATAGCAGGGCCCAACATAGCTACAAGCCCCTCTCTTATAGGCTCTTTGTTTTTTGAAGCACCGTGCATCATACTTGCAGTTCCCACTCCTGCCTCATTTACAAGCGCAGCCCTGCGTGCCCCTATTGTAGCTATCATAAAGAAGGAGCCTATCGCTCCTCCGGCACCTGCCTTAAAGGTGAATGCTCCTCTGAATATAGAGGCAAATACCTCTGGCACAACGGTTATATTGGATACTATTATGTATGTTACAAGTATAAAGTAGAGTGCCACCATAAGCGGAACCATTTTGGATGCGATTTTTGCAATTCTCTTTATTCCCCCCAATATAACGGTTGCCACAATAAGGCATATTATGGTACCTATCAACACTTTAAGAGAGTTTGTGGTAGCTATTCCTGCAGGTGCTGTAAAGGTTGTAATTATAGCCTCTGTAAGTTGGTTGGCCTGCATAATACAGAGAGTTCCAACAAGCCCCACAATAGAAAAGAAGATTGCAAGCGGTTTCCATTTTTTGCCTAATCCCTCCGTAATCATATACATAGGACCGCCCTGCACCACTCCGTCTGAATCTTTACCCTTATACATAACTGCAAGCGAGCCCTCAAAAAACTTTGTAGCCATACCTGCAATTGCGCTAACCCACATCCAGAATATGGCTCCGGGGCCGCCTAACATAAGGGCGATTGCCACACCGGCTATATTTCCCATCCCCACAGTTGCTGCTATAGCACCCATAAGAGCCTCAAATGAGCTGATTTGGCCCGGAGAATCGTCTCTCTTTTTAAGCGCCTTTATGGCTCTGCCAAAGTATCTTACAGGAACAAATCGAGAGTAAAGGAGAAAGAAAAGCCCCCCTCCTATCAGCATTATAAATTCAGGATAGTTACAAAGAGTATCGCTGAATCTGATTATAGCATCTGATACAGATTCCATTACTATCTGAGTAACAGAGATTTATCCAAGGTAGTTTTTGAGTAGCTTGCTCCTTGTTGAGTTTCTGAGCCTGCGTATAGCCTTCTCCTTTATCTGCCTAACTCTCTCTCTTGTAAGATTAAAAGCCTCTCCTATCTCCTCCAATGTCTTCTCTTGACAACCGATACCAAAGAAGTACTTTATTATATTTCTCTCCCTCTCTGTAAGGGTAGAGAGAGCTCTCTCAATCTCCTTATTCAAAGACTCGTTCACCAAACCTCTATCGGCAGATGGAGAATCATTGTTAACCAACACATCCAAAAGGCTGTTATCTTCTCCCTCCACAAACGGAGCATCTATAGAGATATGGCGGCCGGAAACTCTTTGAGTATCAGCTACTTTTTCCTTAGATGAGTCCATCATCTCTGCTATTTCATCTGCACTCGGAAGCCTCTCGTGCTCTTGCTCAAACTTGTTTATCAGCTTGTTAATCTTATTGAGAGCCCCCACCTGATTAAGAGGAAGCCTCACTATGCGAGACTGCTCGGCCAAAGCCTGAAGTATAGATTGCCTTATCCACCATACCGCGTATGAGATAAACTTAAAGCCGCGAGTTTCATCAAACTTTTCGGCAGCCTTGATAAGACCAAGATTACCCTCATTTATAAGGTCCGGCAGACTGAGTCCCTGATTCTGATACTGCTTTGCAACAGAGACAACAAATCTAAGATTGGCTTTGGTTAGCTTTTCAAGAGCAGCCTGATCTCCCTTTTTTATTCTCTGCGCCAATTCTACCTCATCCTCAATGGTAATTCTCTCCTCGCGACCAATCTCCTGTAGATACTTATCCAAAGAGGCACTCTCACGATTTGTAATAGATTTTGTAATCTTTAATTGTCTCATATAGTTTTTTCTTTTTCTGATTTGACTACTCTTATACGAATTTCCCCTCCCTTTGGTTACAAAAAAGTTTTTTTATCTATCTTTGCATAGATTAAATTGTATTTACTATGAGATTTACAGCAACAAGTACAGAGTTTTTACAGGCTTTGCTCTCTGTTTCCAAAGCAATTCCTCAAAAATCCAACATTCCTGTATTGGAGAATTTTCTTTTGGAGCTTGAGGGTTCAAACCTAACCATTACGGCCTCCGATCAGGAGACTACACTAAAAACCATTATGGCAATAGAGAATGTTAAAGAGGGGGGAAGAATAGCCATTCCTGCACTTCTGCTAACAAACTCATTTAAGGAGCTGCCTACACAGCCTGTAGAATTTGCTACAAATGAAGAGAATAACCTTATAAAGATAACTTGGGCAAGCGGTAGTGCAAATATCCCTTGTCTTATACCGGAGGATTATCCTGAACTCCCTGCACTTGTAGATCCAAAAACTATAGAGATTCCTGCCAATGTGCTTACAGATGCCATAAACGGAACCATATATGCAACTGCCGAGGAGACTTTAAGGCCGGTTATGAATGGTATTTTCTTTGATATAAATCCGGATTCCACAACCTTTGTAGCCTCCAATGCACACAAGTTGGTCTGCTTTACCAGAAAGGATATAAAGGGGGCAAAGAGCTCTTTCGTGCTCCCTAAAAAGCCGGCCAACATACTAAAGAACAACCTTGCAAGGCTTTCAGACGAGAGTGTAAATATCAGCTTTGATAAGCAGAATGCCTTTTTCAAATTTGATCAGCAACTTGTTGTTTGCCGTCTTATTGAAGGAACCTTCCCTGAGTACACCAAGGTTATTCCAAAGAACAACACCAATATTATAACTCTCTCAAGAACAGACCTGTTAAATGCCACAAGGCGTGTTGCCGTATGTGCAAATCAATCTACAGGACAGATACTGCTCAATGTAAATGAGAACACTCTTGAGATTTCCGCCCAAGATTTGGATTTCTCTATGAGCGCAAACGAGACCTTGAGCTGTAACTATCAGGGTGAGCCTATGAGAATCGCCTTCAAATCTCAGTTCCTTATAGAGATACTTGCAAACCTCCCTTACAACGAGATTTGCATTAAACTTGCAGAGCCAACAAAGGCTGCACTTATGCAACCTGCAGAGCAGACAAATAACGATGAGGAGATTTGTGCTCTGCTTATGCCTATGAGACTCAGCTAATTATGGAATTACATCTTACAAAGCCCATTGTATTCTTTGATATTGAGAGTACCGGGCTTTCTGTGGCTACAGACAGAATTGTAGAGATATCTGTTTTGAAGATATTTCCTGATGGCACATCTGAGTGTAAAACCAAGAGGATAAACCCTGGAATACCTATTCCGGCCGAGAGCACAGCCATTCACGGCATTAAGGATGAAGATGTTAAGGATTGCCCTCTCTTTAAGCAGTATGCAAAAAGCCTTGCCAACTATTTGGAGGGCTGCGACATTGCAGGTTACAACTCCACAAAATTTGATATTCCTCTTTTGGCAGAGGAGTTTGAGAGGTGCGGAGTAGATTTTGATTTCTTTAAGAGAAATATAATTGATGTGCAGAACATCTTTCACAAGATGGAGCAGCGCACCCTCTCTGCCGCCTATAAGTTCTACTGTGGCAAAGAGTTGGAGAATGCTCACGCAGCAGAGGCAGATACGGTTGCTACATACGAAATTCTAAAGGCGCAGTTAGAGAAATATCCAACTTTGGAGAACGATATTGCAAAGTTGGCAGAGTTTTCTTCCAAGAGCAAAAATCTCGATTTTGAGGGGCGTATAGTTCTCAACTCCGCAGGCAAGGCCATCTTTAACTTCGGCAAACATAAAGGTAAATTGGTAACTGAGGTATTTGCCGCAGAGCCAAGCTATTACGATTGGATGCAAAAGGGAGAGTTTACCCTTAATACCAAGCGTGTGCTAACAGATATAAAGCTCCATCCGGAGAAATATTAAGAGAGGCTGCAATAGGCAAACAGAAGAAGTTATGAATATATTTTTTGTAAATAAAACCGATAAATCTTTTTATGTTTGCCCCGATACAGCTATAGAGAAAGAGGCACAAATAAGCAAAGAAGATCCTGAAACTAAGCTCTTTGATTATTATGTTCCGGATGGTATAAAGTTGCTTAAGACCTTCTCTTTCGTATATATAAAAATGGAGCGGGCAGGTAAATCCATTAAAAAGGAGTTTATCCATCGCTATTATAAACGGTGGGGGTTTGGAGTACATTTGATCTCAGAAAATACCCAATGCGGGTATGAAAAGATATTGGATAACAGCATCTTTTTAGGGCCTGAGTTTTATATAGAGGATACTGAATATGATGATAAGGAATTTGCAGAGATAGTAAGAGAATTTGCGAAACTTACTGAAATAGTCTCTGAATATATTTCACTCCGCACAGGAGATATTATAGCCTTTGAAAAGCCTGATGACCAGAGTGTTGAAGTTAAGCCTGAATGTAGAGAGGAGGTTACTGTTCCGGGTATTACTATTCAGATAATTTCATAGCATTACGCGCTGCAAGAGTGGCGGTAGAAAAGGCTATTTGTAAATTATATCCTCCAGTATCTCCATCCAAATCAAGCAGTTCCCCTGCAAAGTAGAGCCCCTTTACAATTTTGGATTCCATACTCTTTTGAGATACCTCTTTGAGTGAAACTCCTCCGTTTGTAACAACACATCTATTAAAGCCAACGTATGATACAATTGTAAAGTTCACATTTTTAAGACAATGAGGCAATTGCTCTACAGCCTTTGAAGAGCTCATCTGCTCAAGTTGCGGATTGAGAGCCAAAAAAGGAGCTATCAACTGCTTGGGCAGCAGGCGGCCGAGCAAAAACCGCAAAGAGTTATTTCCACCGCTACTCTCCCTCTTTATTCTCTGCCTTATCTGCTCCTCAGATAACGAGGGCTTCAAATCCAACGAGAGGGCAACCTTTTGATTTTGAACAAGTGATGCCACAGCCTTGCGGCTTACTCTAAAGCCGAGTGCCCCCTCAATTCCCCCATCGGTAAAATCCAAATCTCCAAACTCCTGCTGCACTACAGCCCCATTTATCCAAAGGCTTAACGATACATTTTTGAGCTGCAACCCTTTCAAGGAGGCTCCCAATTTGGTAAGAGTACCATTATCAGAGATATAATCCTTTGGAACAAGGGCTGTTAGAGATGGTATCGGTTGCACTATTGTATGGCCAAGCTCTTTTGCAAAGCGATAGCCATCGCCGGAGGAACCTGTAGAGGGATAGGCCATACCTCCTGTTGTAAGGAGCAGATTCTCAGAAGAATATACTTTTCCGCCTGCTGCAACAAAGAAATGTCCCTCTTTGTATGAAACCTCCTCTACCGGACTATCCTGCAGCAATCTTACTACATTGTGGGCCTTAATAGAATTAACCAACGTATCAGTAACATCCATAGCCCTCATACTCTTTGGATATACCCTTTGGCCGCGCTCTATTGTAAGAGGAAGCCCCAACTGCTCAAAAAAGGCCATACAGTCAGATGATGAAAAGTTGTAAAAGGCACTCTTTAAGAAGTTTGGATTGGGATGAATATGTATGCAGAACTCATCCCAATGGCGTGCATTGGTAAGATTGCATCTTCCTTTGCCTGTTATATTCAACTTGCGTGCAGCCCTCGGCATCTTTTCAAGCAGCAGCACCTGAGGCTCTTGTGAATGGTTAGAATCTTGAGAGGAGAGGGTAATACTCAAATATGCAGCCGCCATAAGGCCGGCCGCCCCCGCCCCTACTATTATAAGTTTATAGTTACTGCTTTCCATATCTCACATCATTTTGAAAGTTCTACTCTCATTTGTCATTCTGAGCGTCCCCCCCCTGTCATTCTGAGCGCATTTTCTGTCATTCTGAGCGAAGCGAAGAATCTGTTAGAGAATTTCTCCGGCTCTTTCTAACAGCACAGCTTCCATCCTTGACTTGCCGACAAGCGGATCTCTGCGGCTGGGGCTGTGCTGTTCAGAGTGACGAATAAACTCCCTCTATTTCAGTTTATTATAATACTTCAGTTCTCGTCCCTCATACCCTTTTGGCAAGGCGGCTGGATGAAAAATCTGCACCAAATCCAAAAGTATCTCTGCCGGTTCAACAGCTCCCCCCTCCCAATAATCACTTCCACCGCGCAGAGTTACACGCTTTGTATTGTTATATAAGCGGCCGGCCTTAAAAGCAGGTATATCGGCAAAGAACTTATTCTCTGCGGCAAGTTCATCCGCACTCTGAATTGAATTTTGGTGGAGCCATACATCTGCCTCCATAGCAAGCATATACATACGCTCAAAACTCTCTTGAGATGAAAAAGGGGCACCGCTTTTTGCCCCTAAAATCTCTCCGCCGGCATCCTCCACCAAAGCGGAAAGCACGCTCTCTTTGCTCGGCAAATACCATATATCCTTGAATGGTATATTTACTAAAGCCTTTATCCTATCAGCCTTGTAGCTATCCATATAAGCGGCACAAGAGGCTTTAATACTCTCATACTCAGCATACCTGTCATTAAAAAGAGAGTCTGCCAAAGCCTCCTTGTCTGTAAGGAGAGCAAAAAATTTAAGATATTCCAACTTCTCTATAGGAGTGGACTCAAGATAGTCATTCACCACAACCACCTTAATTCCAAGCTCCCTGAGTTTGGATATATAGCTGTTGTCTGAGCCGGCTATTCCGTAAGCCAACACCACATCCGGTTTAATGGAGAGTATAAGTTCATAATCGGGAGAGGTATCCGGCCCCACATCAGCTATCTTACCATCTGCTATAATAGCTTGGTAATCTGCATCATACACAAACTTAGTTCCGCTTACTCCCTTTACGGTCTCCATACTGCCAAGCAGTTTCAAAAATGGCAGATAGGTAGTTGACATACTTATGCAGCTTCTGATAGGGACCCCTATTGCCATCTGCTCTCTTGCAAGAAGGGCAACGCAGTCTCTTGGAACAAGAAGGTATTTTTCAGATTTTTTGAGCTCCGCCTCCCAAGTGTTGTATGATATAAGAGTATCTGACTTTATATCAAACAATTTAGCAAAAAATACTGCGGAGGAATCCCCCTCCACAGTATTTTTACTATTGCTCGTAACTCTGCCGCAAGAGTTGCTTCCAAATACCGACAGTAGTGCCGGCAGCAGAAACAGAAGCGGCTTTGCTACTCTTTTACAAGGCATATCAATACTCTTTAGCCGCCTCTTTGCCGGTCATTACAGAGTAAGCATTAGAGGCAAGCGCACCCATCTCATCCTCACCCGGATAGACATTAACAGGAGCAATAAAGCTAACCCTCTCCTTAATCATATTGGTGAGCTTATCGTTGTATGCTATACCACCGGTAAGTAGTATGGCATCTACCTTGCCACAAACCACTGTTGCCATTGAGCCGATTTCTTTAGCTACCTGATATACAAATGCTTCTACAACCTCTTTAGCTTTAGTGTCTCCCTCCTCAGCTGCCTTTGAAACATCTTGGAAAGAGTTTGTGCCAACATACGAGATTACTCCGCCGCCGCCAATAATCATCCCAATAACCTCCTCCTTTGTATGGTTGCCATCAAAGCAGATATCTATCAGATTCTTGGCTGGCACTCCACCGGCTCTGTCCGGTGAGAAAGGGCCTTCGCCCAAAAGGGCGTTGTTCACATCCACAACCCTACCCTGCTTATGAATACCAACAGATACACCACCACCTAAATGTACAACTATCACATTGAGTTTATCGTATGATGTACCAAGATTGTGGGCGTGCTTTTTGGCTATTGCCTTTTGGTTGAGGGCGTGAAATATAGATGTTCTCTGAATTGCAGCAGCCCCAGAGAAGCGTGCAATTGGCTCATACTCATCTACTACCACAGGATCTGCAATAAAAGATGGCACATTTGGCCCAATCTCTTTTGCTATCTGATAGGCAAGCAGAGCCCCCAAATTGCTTGCGTGTTCGCCGCTATAGCAATTCTTGAGATCCTCCATCATCTGCTCATTTACCCTATATACTCCCGATGGTATAGGCTTGCAGAGTCCACCTCTGCCTATTACCACCTCTACCTTTGAAAGGTTAATATCGTTCTTCTGCAAAGTGCTAATAATTGCCTCTTTACGGAATTGAAACTGTGAATATACATTTGGATATTTGGCTATCTCCTCTGCGGAGTGCCTAATGTTATATCCGAATATGGACTCCCTATCCTTAAAGACCGCAATCTTTGTGGATGTGGAACCCGGATTAAGTACCAAAATCAACATAATACTCTTACTTATTGCACGTTATACTATTTAACCTGCAAGCAGGCCAAAGCTATTGAATTGAGTTTGGTATCTATGCTGTCTGCCCTTGATGAGAGAACGCAAGGAGCTGCGGCACCGGCCACAAACGCAGATGTTCTAACACCCGGAATAAGCTGAGTATTAGTCTTATAGAACACGTTGCAAGACTCAATGTTAGGGAATACCATACCATCAACATCACCGGCAACCTCACTCTTTAGCTTCTTGATGGCTGCACACTCTTTACTAAGAGCAACATCCAAAGCCAAAGGACCATCAATCAGCCCCGGAAGCTGACCTCTGTCGGCCATCTTAGCTATCATAGCACCCTCTACGCAAGCTGTCATACCCTCAAGCATCTGCTCGGTAGCTGCTATCATAGCAATTTTAGGCTTCTCTATTCCAAGAGATTGGCAAACTCCGTGTACATACTTTACAATAGCAATCTTCTGCTTGAAATCAGGCAGAGGAATTACAGCCATATCGCCACAAGTAATAAGTTTGTGATAGTTAGGGTGTTGCATTACAACAACGTGGCTTAGCACAGCCTTTGGAGGGAGCAAACCCCACTCCTTGTTGAGAATCCCTCTCATATACTTGTCTGTTGAGCAAAGTCCCTTCATTAGCACATCGGCCTTTTTGTCGTGAACGGCAGTAACTGCCTCCTGTATAGCCTTTTGCTCAACCGGAATATCTACAATATTAAACTTTGCTATATCAATCTTCTCCTCCTGGCAAACCTTTTCTATCATCTTTTTGTCTCCATAAAGTGTTGCCTCACAGAAACCTGCATCAATAGCCATACTTGCAGCACAAATAGAGTGGTCATCTACACCCCAAGCAACTGCCAACCTTCTTTTAGGTTTAGATTTTAGAAGTTCGTAAACCTGCTCAAAATTCTGAATCATAAGTTCTATTGTTTTTTATAATTAATCCATTTTAACCAACTTCATTGTATCTGAAGCAATTACAAGCTCCTCATTGGTGGCAACTATAGCAACTTTCACCTTGGAGCCCTTCTTTGTAAGTAGTGTAGTTTTGCCTCTTAGGCCGC
>CADBUS010000078.1 GCA_902797895.1 uncultured Bacteroidia bacterium
ATTTGTTTGAGGCAGTAAGGCTGCGCGAGCAAACTTGTCGCTACTCTCACATATCGGCCCAACTACATCGTAACACTCTGGTTTTCCTTTAGATGTAAGATTATCTATAAAGTGGTGAGCCTGATAGAGTGCAGGGCGAATCAAATCATTCATACCTGCATCCAATATCACAAACTTATTCTCCCTGCCAATTTTAACATACAAAACTCTGGAAATCAGATAACCGCACTGTGCCACAAGCGCCCTGCCCGGCTCAAAGTGGACTTTCTGTCCAGGGCGAACTATCAAGTTCTTGTGTATCAGCTCAAAATACTCCTTAAAGTTGGGTGTGGGATTTTGCAAAGGGGTATCGTAATCTATCCCAAGTCCTCCGCCAAGATTAAGATTCTCTATCTCTATTCCACGCTCTATAAACCAGCTCTGCAACTGCTCTACCATCTTGCACAGCAATGGAAATACGCTCATATCGGTAATTTGGGAGCCTATATGAAAATGAAGCCCTATCAACTTAACATTAGAAAGGCTTTTTAGCTTCTCAACCACAGCCTCAAATTCCCAGGGGCTTATTCCAAACTTATCTTCTTTGCGCCCTGTGGAGATATATTTATGGGTGTGTGCATCTATATCGGGATTAACTCTCAGCGATATATTTGCCACCTTTCCCAGCCCTGCAGCCAAATTGTTAATAACCTCAATCTCAGGAATACTCTCGCAGTTGAAGCTGAAGATGCCGGCCTTTAAGGCGGCCCTTATCTCCTTGTCGCTCTTACCAACACCGGCATATACTATCTTAGATGGAGCAAAGCCGCTCTTTACAGCCAACTTAACCTCATTTCCGCTAACGCAATCTGCCCCAAGACCAAAACTACGTATTATCTCCAAAATATGCGGCTCTGCATTGGCCTTAATTGCATAGTGAGCATTATAGCCATACTTGTCAATCAAAGAATTATACTCAGATAGAGTCCGTTTAAGCAGCTCAACATCATAGTAATAAAAGGGTGTTGGCAGCTTCTCGAATCTCCGTATGGCCTCTTTAGAAATCATCGTACAAAATTAACAATTTTTTCTTATCCATATTTGTGCGTAGCTGTGGGAAAGAGAAAGGGGGTGCCAAATACTTTTTGGTACCCCCCACCTTCTATTTGTTCTCAGAACAGAATTTACTTTAGGGCAACGCTCTTGATAATTTCGTGAACATCAGCATTGGTAGGATCGTCGGGAGTAGCCCAAACAATAATCACTTCATTGTTAGGCATCTTGCCCAGATAGCAAGTGTTGTACTCGTCGCGAGTAGCCTTATAAACCTGCCAAACAACCCCGTTGTCGGCAACAACATCCTCTCCACGATTCTCTTTGGTACCACCACTGTTGGCAACGCACTTGTCAAAGTCGCCTGTAGGATGCTCACGAAACCTAAGTGTCAGATTCTTGGCTTCGTTCTTGACAATCATTTCGGCTAAATACTCGTCAGCTACCCAACCTGCAGGAAGCGTAACGGTGTAGTCGGCTGCATAACGTTGGTGAACTTCGGGCTCAGCAACCACTTCGGGTTCTGGCTCAGCAACCACTTCAGATTCGGGCTCTGTTGCAACACTGTCAACAGACTCTGTTGTGGTGTTGGTATTGTTTCCGCAAGAGACCATTATGCTGACTGCTGCAGCAACTATGGTAAACGAGAAAATCTTCTTCATTTTCTGCTACATTTTTAAGTTAAACATTAATATGGGGCGACATTGTCCCATTTGGCCGCAAAGTTATACATTCGCTTCAATAGAGCCAAATAATTAAAACATAGTGCAAGTCAGATAAATCAAAACTCCCTACTCGTTATCTTTAGTTAGATTTTTTATTTGCTCCAAT
Source organism: uncultured Bacteroidia bacterium (assembly GCA_902797895.1). GTDB lineage: Bacteria > Bacteroidota > Bacteroidia > Bacteroidales > UBA932 > Egerieousia. The sequence continues at coordinate 1,864 of CADBUS010000078.1, forward strand.
GTCTCATCTGCCTTGTTTAGTACTTTTCTGCGCTTTATCAGCCCTATTACAAGTCCTAATATTCCGCCAAAAGCGCCTCCTACCAAAAATGTTTTTGCTCTATCAATCCCAATTGCCGGATTATGTGTTAGCTCGTAATAAAGTCCTATCGCCCAAAGAATTAAAATAGGTATTCCCCACCAAAACCATTTACTGTAAACTTTCCTAAAATGTGCTACTCCTTTGGCAGCTGTTATCAAATCGGTATTCATATTCGGCAATTTGCGATTTATCATAAACTGCCCTATCAGAGAAAAGGCTAACATAATTTCTGTGGCTACTATAAAAGTAACAGAGATTCCATAAGTTATCATAGGTAGCCAACAAAGCATACCAACTATTGCGATAATTAAATCACCCAAAGCCTTTTTATGAAGATTGCTGAGAGTTTTACGATAAGCCTTGCGGAGTAGTCTGTCATTTATAATAGTCTCTTGCTCCAATTTCTCTTTCATCTGCTGCAACTGTTGCTGCATATCGTTGAGTCTCTTTTCTACATTTTCCATAATTACTGCATCTTTTTAAGTTGTTCTTTAATTCTTACAAGGCGGACAGAGACATTAGAGGCCGAAATTCCAACTATTTGCCCAATCTCCTCATAACTAAGGTTTTCTAACCATAGCAAAATGATAGCTCTATCAAAAGGGCCAAGTTGAGAAATCCTCTTTTTAAGCATTTGCCCCTGGCGCGAGGCATCGTCGCTCTCTTCAAAGAGGTTGAAGCTCATACTCAGCGGCTCCCTCTTTGGCATACGCCTTTTTTTGCGGTCAGAAGAGATACAGGTGTTGAGGCTCACCCTCCATATCCAGGAGTTTATGCTGCTCTCCCCACGGAAAGTTCCGGAGCCTCTCCATAGGTTAATCAGTATCTCCTGAAAGAGATCTGCCACCTCCTCATTGTCTTGAGAGAACATATAGCAGACAGTATATATTGTCCCCTTATGCTCCCTCACCATTTTTTCGAACTCTTTTTCTGTCATAGTCACTCTTGTTTGCTTATTAGACGCAGAACATTCCCAAAAACTACACAAATATAAATATAAGGAGAAAGAAGGGGTAGTTTTTTGAAAAATCCCCCTTTTTTGTTATATTTGTTGAATCTTTGGGCTATTGTGCTCAAGGTTAATTTTTGATTACTAACACTCAAAACTGATAGATTATGGCAAAAGGACCTATTACCCAATTTATTGACCATCATTACCGTCATTTCAATTCTGCAGCCTTGGTAGATGCTGTTAAGGCATACGAGCAACTTTTGGCAGAGGGTGGAAAGATGATGCTTGCAATGGCCGGCGCAATGAGTACGGCTGAACTTGGGCTTTCGCTTGCAGAGATGATTCGCCAAGATAAGTTCTCTATTATCTCCTGTTCTGCTAACAACTTGGAGGAGGATATAATGAACCTTGTGGCACACTCTCACTATAAGAGAGTTCCAAACTATAGAGACCTTACACCGGAGATGGAGCAAGAGCTGTTAGACAATCACCTCAATCGTGTTACAGATACTTGTATTCCGGAGGAAGAGGCTTTCAGAAGATTGGAAGACCACCTGCTTGATGCTTGGAAAGATTCTGCAGCAAAGGGCGAAAGGCTATTTCCTTACGAGTTTATGTATAAGATTTTACGTAGCGGAGTTTTGGAACAATATTATGAGATAGATCCTAAAGACAGCTGGGTACTTGCTGCCTGCCAAAAGAATATACCTATTGTAGTGCCGGCTTGGGAAGATTCTACTACCGGTAACATCTTTACCGCCCACTGTATTAAGGGAGAGCTTGACCCTCACTTGGTTAAGGGTGGTATAGAAACTATGATGCACCTTGTGGATTGGTACAAAGCCAATAACCGCCCTGGTATAGACAGAGGTACGGGCTTCTTCCAGATTGGTGGTGGTACTGCCGGAGATTTCCCAATCTGCTGCGTACCAATGATGGAGCAAGACTTACAGTGGAAAGGTACTATGCTATGGCAATACTTCTGCCAGATTTCAGACTCCACAACCTCGTATGGTTCATACTCCGGAGCTGTTCCAAATGAGAAGATTACTTGGGGAAAGCTCGCCACCGATACCCCTAAATTCATAATTGAAAGCGATGCCACAATAGTTGCTCCGCTTATGTTTGCCCATATACTCGGCTGGTAATAACCTTTTAATTTATAACTATGAACAGATTTTTTGCTTTTTTATTAACCTTTGCCGCACTACTTGCTACAAGTAGCTGTAAGGATGGTAGTACTACCACTAAATCAGAAATAGAGAGTAGTACTTGTTCTGAGATATATAAAGATGCTCCTATAGGTAGCCGTTCTTATCACGATGTTTACGGCCCTGTTAAGAGAATTGTATATGCAGATGGAAGCGCTGTGGATTTTAACGAGCAGGGAGAAAGCCTACAAATGCTCGAAGATGACAAGAAATACAAAGAGTTTAACAAAGAGTTTTTAAGTGAGGGGGAGTCTTTGATTAAGTATGACGATAAAGGCAGGCTTATCAGTTTGCAAGATATCTATACAGATTGCTATACAGAATTTGAGTATAACGGCAAATATATTATCAAGAGAATATTCCATCCGAACGATTTAGGGCCTTATGAGTCTCCGGATTATTATGCCTATAGTGCTAACGGAGAGCGTGTTGCTTCTTTTAATGCAAAAATTACCCCTTACAAGGTTCAAAATAAACCAGAAGATTTTGAGTTAATTCTTTGTATGCCGGATATTCTCACTTGTCAAATAGAATATTATACCATACTCAAAAGGGATAATTATGGCAATTGGACAGAGAGGCAGACAAAAGACCTTGAAGGCAATATTACCACAGAAAGAAGAACCATAGAATATTTTGAATAATAACTTAAAAATCAACAACTATGAAAAGAGTAATATTTGTATTGGCACTTATTGCAACCACTTTGTTAAGCGCAAGTTCCTTTGCACAAAAAGGAGTGGATAAGGATATAGAGGAGATTAGAAAACAATACTCTGAGGCTCTTGAGAGCCTTCAGTACAGAACGGATGAAGAATACCCTGCCCGAAATCTTGTAACTGTAAACTCAGATGAGATGTGGCCGGGCAGCGGAGGGCACAAAACCTCCACCACCATCTTTTTTGATGTAGATTTAGATGAGGGAGCCGGAATTGTGCGCACTCCTTTCTTTGCTCGTGTAAAGTACAACATTGCTGCAAGAAACTACTACTATGAAGTTTTGTTTGACAGAGATGGTGGCAAACCCCTATTCTACTACACCAAAATTGAGACTTACGACAAGGGGCCTGTGGAGTGCCGCTACTACTACAAAAACGGCAAAGCAATTAAAACAATCTGCCCTGTGCAACACGAAGAAATTCCATCCGCACAGCAAGCATATCAAGAGGGAGAGAATTTGACAAAGCTGTTATCACTCTTTTAATCAGAATTTTAAGACAATAATTTTAAGTAACATTTGTTGAAAAACAATTAAAGCTATAATACTTATGTCAGATAAACTTTTACTACTCGGCGATGAGGCACTTGCCCTGGCCGCAATACATTCGGGGCTTTCCGGTGTATATGCTTACCCCGGCACGCCATCTACCGAAATCACCGAATTTATTCAGAATCATCCTCTTGCCAAAGAGAGAGGGCTTCACTCCAAGTGGAGTTGCAATGAGAAAACCGCTATGGAGGCGGCTCTCGGAGCATCGTTTGCCGGAAAAAGGGCGCTTGTTTGTATGAAGCACGTTGGTATGAATGTTTGTGCAGACGGATTTATAAACTCTGCAATGACCGGCACCAACGGCGGCCTTGTTGTGGCAGGTTGCGACGATCCTTCTATGCACTCTTCTCAAAATGAGCAAGATTCTCGCTTTTATGCAGACTTTGCAATGGTGCCTTGCTTTGAGCCATCCTCACAGCAGGAGACCTATCAGATGACAAGAGATGCCTTTGATTTTTCAGAAAAAGAGAAACTACCTGTGCTTATGCGCCTTACAACACGTATGGCACACTCCAGAGCTGTTGTAAAAACAGGCGAGATAAGAGAGGAGAATCCTCTGCGCTTCTCACCAGAGGAGGATTCAAGGAGATGGGTACTTCTGCCGGCAAACGCAAGGGTTAGAAACGAGGTGTTGGTTAAGCAATATTTGGAGCTGGAACAGGAGAGCGCAAAGAGCCCATACAATAAGCTGACAAAGGGAAAGGATAACTCTATAGGTATAATAGTGAGCGGTATAGCTTATAACTACCTTATGGAGAACTACCCCGATGGTTGCCCATATTCAGTACTGAAAATATCTCAATACCCTCTTCCTAAGTCTCTTGTAAACGAGCTTGCACAGCAGAGCAAATCTATTTTGGTTATTGAGGAGGGGCAGCCTTTCATAGAGCAAAAGATTAAGGGAATACTTCCTACCCCTATTCCTATACACGGCCGCTTGGACGGTACACTTCCACGCACAGGAGAACTAAATCCTGATTGCGTAAGAAAAGCTCTGGGTATGAAAGAGTTGGAGGCAGGTAAAAAATCTGAAGTAACTGTACCTCGCCCACCGGCACTCTGCCAGGGATGCGGCCATAGAGATTTCTACACCGCCCTAAACAATGTTCTTAAAGATTATCCTACTGCCAAGGTATTCAGCGATATAGGCTGCTATACTCTCGGTTGGTTAGCTCCTTTCCACGCTTTCCACACCTGCGTAGATATGGGAGCCTCAATTACAATGGCAATAGGAGCAGCAGAGAGCAAGGTACACCCATCTGTGGCAGTTATAGGAGACTCTACCTTCACCCACAGCGGAATGACCGGCTTGTTGGATGCAGTTAATATGAAGGCAAACATTGTTGTCTGCATTTCAGACAACCTTACCACAGGTATGACCGGCGGCCAAGATAGCGCAGGAGTTGGAAGAATAGAGTCTATCTGCCAGGGCATTGGAGTTGCGCCTGAGCATATAAGGCTTATTGTTCCGCTGCCAAAGAACTATCCTGATATGGAAAAGGCAATCAGAGAGGAGCTTGAGTATGAGGGAGTTTCTGTTATAGTTTGCCGCAGAGAGTGCATTCAAACCGCTAAAAGACATATCAAAAAATAGAGGAATATGAAAAAAGATATAATTTTATCAGGAGTTGGTGGCCAGGGTATTCTCTCCATAGCCACCGTTATAGGCTGGGCCGCATTAGACCAAAACCTCTATCTCAAACAGGCAGAGGTACACGGAATGAGCCAAAGAGGCGGCGATGTGCAGAGTAACCTCAGAATTTCATCTTCTGAGATTTACAGCGATCTTATTCCTAAAGGAGAGTGCGATATGATTATCTCTATGGAGCCTATGGAGGCACTACGTTACCTGCCTTGGCTCTCGCCAAAGGGATGGATAATTACCAGCAGCGCACCATTTGTAAATATCCCTAACTATCCTCAAATTGAGGAGATTGAGAAAGAGCTAAAAAAATCTGCCAATCTTATAAAAATAGATTCAGAGGCTATTGCAAAGGAGATTCAGGCCCCAAGAAGCTCAAATATGGTACTGCTTGGAGCTGCTGCAAGATTTATTGAGATTATTAAAAAAGAGAATCTGCAGGAGGGAATAAAGAATGTATTTATGCGCAAGGGAGAGGAGATGGTTGCCACCAACCTCAAAGCCTTTGAGGCAGGATACGAGTTTGCCCAAAAGAGTCTGTAATACTCTATGGCATAGAATATTGTTTAACCAAAAAAAAAGTAATGCTAAATAAACCTATAGAAAAGAGCGTATTGGATGGCATCCTAAAAGAAATGGATATATCCGATATATCAAATGCCACTATAAGACAGTGTGTTGCAATAGCCAACAAGTTGGAGGCACTTTGCGGAGAGGAGTTTATACATCTTGAGATAGGCGTGCCCGGAATACCGGCCTGCCCTGTAGGAGTTGAGGCTCAAAAGAGAGCTTTGGACAACAACATAGCGCACGAGTATCCGCCTGTTGGTGGTATTCCTGTGCTTAAAAAGAGTGCCTCAAAGTTCTTGAAGGCATACGCCGATATTGATATAGATGCCGAGTGCATAGTACCTACAGTAGGCTCAATGCAGGGGAGTTTTAACCTTATATTGGAGTGCTCACAGTTAGATCCTAAAAAAGACACCATACTCTTTATAAACCCTGGTTTTCCGCCAAATATGGGGCAGGCCAAAGTATTGGGTATCAGGTCTGAATCCTTTGATATATACAACTATAGGGCAGATAAGCTCAGGCCAAAGTTGGAGGAGTATCTCTCTACCGGCAGAATTGCCGCAATACTCTACTCCAACCCTAACAACCCTGCTTGGATATGCCTGAACGAGGATGAGCTTAAAACTATCGGCGAGTTGGCTACCAAGTACGATACCATAGTACTTGAGGATTTGGCCTACTTCTGTATGGATTTCAGAACAGATCTCTCCAAGCGCGGAGAGGCTCCGTTCCAACCTACAGTTGCCAGATATACAGACAACTACATAATAATGCTCTCCGCCTCAAAAATATTCAGCTACGCAGGAGAGAGAATTGCTGTGGTAGCCTTCTCCAACAAGCTCTTCAGAAGGGAGTATCCTGAACTGCGCAGAAGGTATAAGATTGGCAGAATGGGAGATAACTATATACTTACCTACCTCTATGTAGCCTCGTCAGGTGTTTCACACTCAGCGCAGTATGCCTACGCCGCTCTTTTAGAGGGTGCTGCAGAGGGCAAGATAGATTTTATCTCAGAGATGGTCAAGTATGGCAAGAGAGCCCACAAATCAAAGGAGATTTTTGAGAAAAACGGTTTCCACATTGTATATGACAAAGATTTGGACAAAAAGGTTGGAGACGGATTTTTCTACACAATAGGCTACAAAAACTTCTCCTGTTCCGAGCTTATTACCGGCCTGCTCAGATGTGGAATTACCGCAATAACACTCAACACTACAGGCAGTCTGCAAAACGGAATAAGAGCGTGTGTATCAAGGCTTTCTACAGATGAGCAGTTTGAGGCTTTAGATAAGAGGCTTGCAATGTTTGCAGCTCTGTATGAGAATGCTTAAAAAAGAGTAAGGAGCGTTTTATTGAACATTATCAAATAGATTATTTTTATGGAGCAGATAAAATATGTAACGCCCCAAGAGGCTGTAATGTGCGTAAAATCCGGAGACGGAGTCTATTTCCAAGGTAGTACCTCCGTACCTGAGGTTTTGCAACAGGCGCTCGCAGAGAGAGGGCCTCAGCTGCGCAATGTAAAGGTTTACAGCGCATTCTGCATACCAAGAGGAGAAGCCCCTTTCTGCAAAGAGGAGTATAAAGATTCCTTTATTGTGCGGAGCCTCTTTTTGTGTGCAGACCAAAGAGAATGGGTTGCCAAAGGATACGGAAGTATGATTCCTGCCTTTTTGGGAGAGATTCCCTTTCTGTTCAGAAGCGGGCAGCTACCTGTAAATGTGGCCTTTATCAACTGTTCCCTGCCTGATGAGGAGGGATATTGCAGCTACGGCATATCTGCAGACTTGGCGGTTTCTGCCGTTGAGAGCGCACAATATGTTGTAGCTCAAATAAATAAAAGTATGCCATACCTCTACGGAGGAGCAAGAATACATATCTCCAAGATAGATGCAGCTGTTGAGTGCGATATTCCGCCTGTGGCTTTGGAGTTTGGGGAGCCTACCCCTACCGAAACCGCCATCGGTAATTTTATTGCAAATGAGATTCCGGACGGGGCTACGCTCCAGATTGGAGTTGGAGGTATTCCAAACGCTGTACTCAATGCCATTAAGCATCACAAACATCTTGGATTGCATACAGAGGCAATGACAGACGGAGTGGTAAGGCTTATGGAGGAGGGAGTTATAGACAACAGCCAAAAGAAGTTCAAACCAGGGGTTAGCGTAGGCTCCCTCGCATTGGGCTCAAAGCGTATGTATGAGTTTTTGCACTACAACAAAGATGTTGAGTTCCACGATGTTGCCTTAACTAACGATCCTCAGATAATAAGGCAGAATCCAAAGGTTATGGCAATAAACTCGGCACTTGAGATAGATCTTACCGGCCAAATATGTGCAGATAGTATTGGAGAAAAAATCTTCTCCAGTGTTGGCGGCCAGCACGATTTTATGTATGGCGGCGCACTATCGGAGGGTGGAAAAACCTTTATCGCTCTGCCGGCTGCAACCAACAAGGGAAAGAGCAAGATAGTTCCAACCCTAACTCCGGGAGCAGGTGTTGTAACAACCAGATTCCAAGCTCAATATATTGCAACAGAGTATGGTATAGCCTATCTGCGAAACAAGGATTTGGCAGAACGTGCCAAGGCTCTGATTGCCATTGCAGCACCGGAGCATCGTGAGGCTTTGGAGAAGGCTGCCTTTGAACGCTTCGGCTACTCGTTCAAGAGGTTATTCTAAGAATGTGCAGGGCTTAAAAGGTCCTGCACACTTTTTACAGGGTTGAATGTAGAGAGTGGCACCTCAACAAATTGGGTATTCCAACGGCTCATAGAGCCATTCCACAAACCAGGTAACTCCTTGTAATATGCAGTTTTACCCTCAAAGCTCTTTTCCACATTCAGAGCGGCGGAAAAGTCTGCAAACTTTTTCAGATTGAATTTCTCTCCTGCAAAGTTCTTGATGCAACAGACTATATCCACAGGGTTAAAGTGGGTAGATTGTTTCATCAGGTTCTTATCCTCAATTTGCACGCTCTCGAGTATTTGCAAACTTGTAGAGCCATCGGCCTCGTTGCAGATAAATGGCCCTCCACCCGGCTGCCCCTCATTCTTAACCATTCCGCAAACCCTTATAGGGCGATTGAGCTTTTCTATAACTCTGTCTGATAGGTCAAAAATATCGCCCTCTTTTTTCATAACCACAGAGAACTCTCTGCTCAAAAATTTAAGTGCAGCATCTATCTCATTTTTAAGCCTATCCATAGCTTCAGAGAATGCGCTGCTCCTCTTTGGGCCATTAGCGGTAACGGCATCTTGCACCGCCTCGCAAATATTCAAGATATGCAGATAGCACTCTCCCTGCAGCTCTACGGCTCTGCCGAGCAACACTCTCTTCCAATGAACAGTATCCTCCAACAGGCTCTCCTTAACCACATTATCTATATTCTTAATAAAGATGAAATCTGCATCTATGCTCCCCAAGTTCTTTAGCAGAGCGCCGTGCCCGCCAGGTCTTTTAAGCAAAGAGCCATCTGCAAGGAGGAAAGGCTTGCCCTCTTTGGTATATGCCTGAACATCGGTAGAGGCAGATTGTACGGAGAATGAGATATTGAACTTGCAGCCCAAGTCTCTCTCAAGCTGTGGCACCACCCTATTGCAGAGCCTCTTAAATGCGGCTCTATGCTCTTTGGATATTGTAAAGTGCAAATTAACAACATCATCGCTCCCTTTGGCATATAAGGCCCCCTCTACAAGATGCTCCTCAAAAGGTGTACGCACTCCGTATTCATACTTATGGAATGGTATAATCCCCTTAGGCATTGAGTAGTAACGCTCTATATGCTCCACATCTATAGCCAAACGGTTACTGCCGCTCTTTAGCTCCTTTATCACCTGCTTGTTGTTCTCAAACAGTGGCTTGAACATTCTGGTTGCAGCACCGCTGCTCGGCACAAACTTGCACAACGAGCCATTAAAAGAGTCTGCACTTTGCAACGCTCTCTTTATCTGCACCTTAGATAACTTCTTAATACCGCCGTTCTCCACAGAAGCGGCCTGACTAATACTTAAACTCATTCCTTAAAGTGTATTGGGTTCTTATTGTTTCAAAATCTTGTGGTGTGGCCCGTAGCTGCTTATCAAGCTCCATAATGGGGAAGAAGGAGAGCAGTTGAGAAGATATATCCCCCTCTATATTAAGCAGATGGCGGCAATCTGCAGCGCTCGCCTTAAAAGAGACCAACTGCTCTATGCCAAGATAGGATGCCACTGCTCTTACTACGGCCGTTGTTCCATTCTCCTTTCCCTCAACAGAATAGCCGGCAATGTGAGGGGTGGCAAGAGAGGCTCTTTCAAGCAGTGCCAAGTTTATATGAGGCTCCCCTCTCCATACATCTATTATAACATCAGATACTCCTTTGGCAGCAAGTAGGGCTGTCTCATCCACCACCTCTCCTCGCGATGTGTTTATAAAAATTGCCCCACTCTTCATTTTTGCAAAAAACGAGGCATCTGCCATATTTGCAGTACTCTCATTCAAAGGAATATGCAGCGTTACTATATCAGAACAAGAGAGTGTCTGCTCTAAAGAGTAGTATGGCAGCCGCTCCCCCTTAAAACCATCGGCCAACTGCTCCAACTCCTTGGGAGGATCGTTTCTCATAACCTTGAATCCCAATGTAGTAGCAAGGCGTGCAACCTTTTCACCCACATTGCCGGCCCCTATCACACCTATAACCTTCTCGCCCCTTGCACCCCTATCGGCAGGAATCTTAGAAAGCGCTGCCAATGAGGTATATACATACTGCATCACTGCCGCAGAGTTACAACCCTGTGCAGAGGCCACCTTAATCCCCCTACTCTTGCAATACTCCAAATCTATATGGTCTGTACCTATGGTTGCAGTTGCAATCATCTTTACATTCACTCCACTCAAAGTTGCGGCATTGCACTTGGTTCTGGTCCTTATTATAAGTATATGCTCCTGCGTAGCCTCTCTATCACTCAAAGAATCAAGATATTGCGCAATATCTGAACCTTGCAGATAGAGCACATCTGCACACTTTTCAAACACCCCTTTTATAAAGGGTATATCAGCATCTATTACTATCTTCACAGCCATACTCATAGCGCAGTTACCTTAAAATTACAGCCTTAACAAAACTCCCCCCAAGTTGCTGATTTAGTTTATATACTATAGAGGGAAGCCTGCTGTGCAAAACCGTCCTTAACAGAGAAGAACCTATCGTACAATAGAGTACGCCATTGTTATAGTATTTGTTAAGAGTGGCCTCCACCACATTCTTCTCCATTACAACATCCCAGGCACGCATAACCCTTGCACTCAGCAAGCCGTTACTTACATTTATCTCCGATTTATACTGCTTTAGCAGCTCGCCTAAAACAATAGGTTTATTGCGCTTCATACTACTGTACCTCCCTAATTACCCCTTTCTCTACCTCAAAAACTTTGCACTCCCCTCCTATTTTATCTATCAAGTTCTTCATTCTCACCTTGTTGGAATCTGTAATAAAAATCTGCCCGAATGAGTTTCCGCTCACAAGCTGCAACAGATACTCCACCCTGCCCATATCAAGTTTATCAAAAATATCATCAAGCAGCAATATAGGAGCGACATCGCCGTTAAGGCTCTTCATTATAGAGAATTGTGCAAGTTTAAGCGCTATAAGAAAGCACTTCTGCTGCCCCTGGCTGGCACATCTTCTAACAGGATAAAACTCCTCATTTCCAATCTCAAAGAGTATATCATCTCTATGCACACCGCAGGTGGTATGTTTTAACATCTTATCTCTCTCGCGACTGTTTTGCAGAAGCTGCGCAAGTTCCCCTTTATAAAGGTCTGAGCTATAAGTAATTCTCACATTTTCGCTACCTCCGCTCAACTGCCTGTAATATTCAGAAATGGTCTGATTCAAGCTGTTGCAGAGCCTTTGGCGGGCATCAAAAATGTAGCTTGCACTCTCACTAAGTCCGCTATCCAAGGCAGATAGCAACTCCTCGTTGGGTTCCATATCTTTAAGGAGCTTGTTACGCTGGGCCAAAATTTTGTTGTAGCGCAATACCTGATGGAGATACTCCTTATCTACCTGAGAGAGAAGGGCATTTATAAACCTGCGCCTCTCCTGGGCAGGCTGGTTTATCAGCACCGTATCAGATGGGGAGACCATAACTATCGGGAAGAGGCCAATATGGTCTGCCAACCTCTTATAGATTTTGCCATTGCGCTTTATCACTTTGTTCTCCGCCCCCTCTTTCTGGTCATAAAGCCCTATAGATATGCGGTTTATTGTGCCGTCCTCCATAGTGTAACAGCCAAGCAGGGCTGTGGCGGTGCAACCGTGAGAGATTGAGAAAGAGTCTGGAAAGTGGAAATAGCTCTTGGTCATACAGAGATAATATACCGCATCTAACAGATTTGTTTTTCCCTCTCCGTTATTGCCGGAAATACAGTTGATCTTGTGGGAAAAATCCAAATCAGAATGGGCTATATTCTTGAAATCGGTAACTGTAATCTTGCTTAAAAACATATTTGCAAAATTAGAATTTTTATCTGAAATTTGCACCTTGCAAAAAATAAAAGTAAAATGGCAAAAATTGATAAGAGAAGTGCAGAACGCGAGGCTAATATAGCCGAGGCAATTTCTAAGACAGAAGATTTTTTTGAGGCTAACAAAAAGAGAATCCTCTACGGCTTTTTAGCTCTTGCAGCCCTTGTGGCCATAATTTTGGGATGGTACTATCTGATTAAGGTGCCTAATAAGAAAGAGGCTATTAATCAACTCTTTACAGCAGAGAGGTACTTTAGGACAGACTCCTTTAACATTGCCCTCAATGGAGATGGCAACACTCTGGGCTTCAAGCAGATTATAGACAAATATGGTAGCAACACTCCTGAGTCTGCATATTTTAATGCAGGTGTATGTGAGCTAAGGCTCGGCAACAACGAGCAGGCCATAAAATATCTGAACAAATACAGCAGCAAGGATAATATAATGGCGGCAAGAGCAAAGGCTCTTATTGGCGATGCTCTTGTAAACAAGGGAGATATCAAGCAGGCCGTACCATACTTTGAGGAGGCGGCCAAAAAGAGCAACAATGTTCTGAGCGCAGGCTATCTCTTTAAGGCTGCCCTCTGCTATGAGGAGCTTGAGCAGCCAAAACAGGCTCTTGATATCTATAACAAGGTAAAAGACCTCTATCCGGATGCTCCTGAAGCAAGTGAGATAGACAAATATATTGCCCGTATAGAGGCACAGATGGCTAACTAAAAATCTACAGGCTATTATGGGAAGAGCGTTTGAGTTCAGAAAGGAGAGAAAGTTCAAAAGATGGGGCAATATGGCCAAAGTCTTTACCCGTTTGGGCAAAGAGATTACCATTGCGGCCAAAAACGGCGGGCCGGACCCCGGCTACAACCCTACTTTGAGAACTCTCATTCAGACAGCCAAGAACGAGAATATGCCCAAAGAGAATATAGACAGGGCTATCAAAAGAGCTGTAGAGAAAGACCAGAGTGATTTTCAAGAGATTGTATATGAGGGCTATGGCCCTGGCGGAATTGCCTATCTTATAGAGACCGCTACCGATAACCATACCCGCACCGTTGCAAACATAAGAAGCTATTTTACAAAGTATGGAGGCACGCTCGGAACAAGCGGCAGCGTAGAGTTTATGTTTGACCATAAATGTGTCTTCAAGATTAAGTCTGAGAAGGGAGAAATTGATACAGATGAGCTTGAACTTGAGCTTATTGACTATGGTGCAGATGAGGTATTTAAGGAGGAGGACGAGCAGGGCAACTCTACCGTAATGATTTATGGGGCTTACAAATCCTTTGGGGATATTCAAAAGTACATAGAGGAGAAAGGTTACACCATTTTAAGCGGTGGATTTGAGAGGATTCCTACCGTAGATCTCAAGACACTGCCACAAGAGCAAAGAGTTGAGAATGAAAAGCTTATAGATAAGATTGAAAATGACGATGATGTACAGAATGTATATCACACTCTAAATTTGAGCCAATAGGCTATATCTTTTGAGATTGGAATTGAACGGGGTGGCTTTTAGCTGCTCCGTTTTTTTTGCTCTTTCTTATTCTTTTTAACCCCTTTTTTTACTACCTTTGCCAAATTAGGAAAAAATAATAACAATTTAAATATCACAAACTATGCAGTTAACTCATATTGAGCATCTTGGTATAGCAGTTAAATCCCTTGAGGAGTCTATACCATATTATGAGAAGATGTTGGGCCTTAAATGCTACTCCATTGAGGAGGTGAAAGATCAGAAAGTTAAAACAGCCTTCTTTAAGATAGGGCAGACCAAGATTGAGCTTCTTGAAAGCACAGATCCTGAGGGCACAATAGCCAAATTTATAGAGAAGAGAGGAGAGGGAATACATCACATTGCCTTTGCAACCCCTTCTGTAACAGAGTGTTTAGATGAGTTAAGCCAAAAGGGCGTTCAGCTTATAGATAAGGCTCCGCGCAAGGGAGCAGAGGGGCTTAATATCGCCTTTTTACACCCAAAATCAACCCACGGTGTTCTTACCGAGGTTTGCGAGAATCCTAATGAAAAATAGTTAAAGTAAGAATATTATGAGTCGTCAACTCGAAGAAGTTAAATCGTTAATCTCGCTAAGAGAGAAAGCACGTTTGGGGGGAGGTCAGAAAAGAATTGACTCCCAGCACGAAAAGGGAAAATTTACAGCAAGAGAGAGAATAGCTATGTTGCTCGATGAGGGCAGCTTTGAGGAGTTTGATATGTTTGTAACCCACCGCTGTACCAACTTTGGAATGGAGAAGAACCGTGTACTCGGCGATGGTGTTGTAACAGGTTATGGTACTATTGGCGGCAGGCTCGTTTATGTGTTTGCCCAAGATTTTACTGTATTGGGAGGCTCTCTGAGTGAGACCTTTGCACAAAAGATATGCAAGGTTATGGATATAGCTATGAAGGTAGGCGCACCTGTTATCGGAATCAACGATTCCGGCGGAGCGCGTATCCAAGAGGGTGTAAATGCCTTGGCCGGCTATACAGAGATATTCCAGAGAAATATTCTTGCAAGCGGTGTCATTCCGCAGATTTCAGCCATATTCGGCCCTTGCGCAGGCGGTGCTGTTTACTCCCCTGCCCTAACCGATTTCAACATTATGTCCAAGGGGAGTTATATGTTCCTCACAGGCCCTAAGGTTGTAAAATCTGTCTTGGGAGAGGATGTTACTCAGGAGACACTTGGAGGTGCAAGCGTACACAGCAGCAAGAGCGGTGTGGCTCACTTTTCCGTTGATAATGAGGAGATTGGTATAGAGACAATAAAGGAGCTTCTCTCCTATCTGCCTCAGAACAATATGGAGAGGACTCCACTTGTTCCAACCAACGATCCAATCAACAGAATGGACGATCTGCTTAACGACATTATACCGGACAACCCTAACAAACCATACAATATGTACTCCGTTATCCAATCCATTGTTGATGACGGCAAGTTCCTTGAGGTGCATAAAGATTATGCAAAGAGCCTCATAGTTGGCTTTGCAAGGTTCGACGGAATTGCAGTAGGTATTGTTGCCAACCAGCCATCTGTGCTTGCAGGTGTATTGGATTCAAATTCAAGCCGCAAGGGTGCAAGATTTGTTCGCTTCTGCGATGCCTTCAATATCCCTATCATAACTTTGGAGGATGTACCGGGCTTCTTACCTGGCACACAGCAGGAGTACAATGGTATTATTCTGCACGGAGCAAAACTGCTCTACGCATTTGGCGAGGCTACCGTTCCTAAAATAACAGTAGTTTTGAGAAAAGCCTACGGTGGTGCATACTGCGTTATGAGCAGCAAGCATTTGAGAGGAGATATCAACTATGCTTGGCCTACTGCCGAGATTGCAGTTATGGGTCCGAGCGGTGCCATTGAGATTCTCTATGGCAAAGAGCTTCAGGAGGCAGAAGATAAGGAGGCGTTCAAGGCAGAGAAGGAGAAAGAGTACAGAGATGCCTTTGCAAACCCTTACAATGCAGCCAAGTATGGTTACATTGATGATGTAATTGAGCCACGCAATACCAGATTCAGAATAATCAGGGCTTTACATCAGCTTGAAAACAAGAAACTTACTAACCCTGCTAAAAAGCACGATAATCTTCCACTCTAAAACAAGGAGAAGAAATGAAGAGAATATTTTCAATAATAGTAGTCTCTCTGCTGCTCATCTCCAAGGGAGTCTTTGCCCAGAGTCCTGTTGATATAAGGATAAATGAAGTTTTGCCTTACAACATCTCCGGAGTAACAGACGAGAATGGAGAGAGATGCGGCTGGATAGAGCTCTTTAACACCGCCTACGGAATGGTGGATGTTGCAGGCTTCTATCTTACAGACAATAAGGATAATCCTACCAAGTATATGATTCCTAAAGGGAACAATGCTACCATTATCCCTTTGAGGAAATATTTGGTGCTTTATGCAGACGGGCAGCCTAACAAAGGGCTCTTCCACACCAATTTCACTCTTAACGGAGTAACCCATCTCTACCTTTACGATTCAGATGGAAAAACTCTGTTGGATGAGATTGAGATACCGGCCAATATGCCTGAAGATAAATCATTTGGCCGCGTTAAAGATGGCGAGGGAGTACACGTGCCTGTAGGATGGAGCAAACGCTCGCTCAGAAAAAACTCTATAGATAGCAAAGTTGGAGCAGACGGAGGATTGGCTATTCTGGAACATCCTACTCCGGCCCTTACAAACACAACAAAGGCTGTTCAGAGCAAGTCTGAGATAATGAAAGATATGGATCCATACGGAGTTATCTTGGCTCTTACAGCAATGAGCGTGGTATTTCTCTGTCTTGTAATACTTTACACAGTATTCAAATCTATAGGCAAACGCGCGCTACGCAAAGAGGCCGAGAAGAGAGAAGCTGTTAAAGAGAGCAAGGTGGTTAAGATACCTTCCGTTGCTAATATCAAAACAGCAGACGGAGCTATCAATGAGGAGGTTATAGCAGCAATAGCTATTGCCTGCCATCTCTATTCTAATGGTATAGACAGCTCTGTACACGATGTGGAGAGCGGAGTTCTTACATTCAATCGCGATATTTTGAATAACTCTGCTTGGGGCTCCAAAAGCCTAACCCTCAAAGAGGAACCAATTATAAAATAATATAAACAACAGAAAAAAATAAAGTTATGAAAGAATATAAGATTAAAGTAAACGGAAACGAGTATAATGTATCTGTAGAGGAGGTAGGTGGAACTATCAGCAATGTTAGCGTATCTGCTCCAAGACCAACTGCAACAGCTGCACCAAGCGCAGCACCTGCAGCAGCTCCTGCAAGCGCACCTGCATCTGCAGGCGGAACAAAAGTAACCTCTCCACTTCCTGGAGTTATATTAGATGTGGCTGTAAAAGAGGGAGATGCAGTTAAGAAGGGAGATAAGGTGATTGTTCTCGAGGCTATGAAGATGGAGAATATCATTGAGGCTACTGCAGATGGAGTTATCAAAGAGATAAAGGTTAAAAAGAGCGATTCAGTACTCGAGGGAGATACACTTGTTATAATAGGTTAATTTGTTGTAAAGCATAGCAGATTATGATTTTAGAATCAAACTTTGCAGCAAATCTCAATCAGTTTGCTCAATATACAGGCTTCGCCAATGTTACGGCAGGGCATATTATAATGATCCTGATCGGCTTGGTGTTTGTCTATTTGGCCATTAAGAAAGACTGGGAGCCTCTGCTGCTGATTCCTATCGGATTCGGTATGGTTATAGGCAACATCCCTCTCTTCCCAGGTATGCAGGTGGGCATTTATGAGGATGGCTCTGTACTAAACATTCTCTACCAAGGAGTTAGGAGAGGTTTCTACCCTCCGCTGATTTTCCTTGGCATTGGTGCTATGACAGACTTCTCCGCCCTTATCTCCAACCCTAAGTTGCTGCTGGTTGGCGCTGCTGCGCAGTTCGGTATCTTTGCCGCCTACGCAGGTGCGCTTGCATTGGGCTTTACCCCTGCAGAGGCAGGAGCTATAGGTATTATAGGTGGAGCAGACGGCCCTACCGCCATCTTCCTTTCCGGTAAATTGGCTCCGGATTTGATTGGAGCTATATCGGTATCGGCCTACTCCTATATGGCCTTGGTGCCTGTAATCCAGCCTCCTGTAATGAGGATGCTTACAAGCAAAAAGGAGAGACTTATCAGAATGAAGGCCCCAAGAGCCGTATCGCAGCAGGAAAAGATTATATTCCCTATTGTGGGCTTTTTAATCACCGCCTTCATAGTGCCGTCAGGTATTCCGTTGCTCGGTATGCTCTTCTTTGGTAACTTGCTTAAAGAGAGCGGAGTTACAAGGCGACTTGCAGAAACTGCACGCGGTCCGCTCAACGATATAGTAGTTATACTTATAGGTATTACGGTAGGTTGTTCAACTCAAGCAGACAAATTCTTGCAGGGTAAATCTGTGCTGATTTTTGTACTTGGTGCAGCTTCTTTCTTTGTTGCTACATTTACAGGAGTGCTTTTCTGCAAGATTATAAACCTCTTCCTAAAGGAGGGCAACAAGTTGAATCCGCTTATTGGAAATGCCGGAGTATCAGCAGTTCCGGACTCTGCCCGCGTATCGCACGTACAGGGGCAGAAGTACGATCCGTCAAACTTTTTGCTTATGCACGCAATGGGCCCTAATGTGGCAGGTGTGATAGGCAGTGCTGTGGCTGCAGGTATCCTGCTCGGATTCCTCAGCTGATAATCAGTTTTTTAACAAACATTTAAGATATGCAGGATAAATTGCAAGAGCTCACCCAAAAGCTCTATAATGAGGGGCTCGAAAAGGGCAAGCTGGAGGCCGAGCAGATTCTACAACAGGCCAAGAAAAGGGCCGATGAGATTGTAGCGGAGGCTCAAAAGAGTGCAGCCGATATTATAAACGGTGCAGAAAAGCAGGCTCTGGAGCTTAAAGCAAAGGCAGAGGGCGATATCAGAAGCGCCTCTATGCAAACCATCTCCCAAGTGCGCCACAGCATAGAGGAGGCGGTAAAGATGGAGTGCGTAGATAAACCTGTAGCCCAGGCTTTTAACTCACCCGATTTTATGCAGGGTATTATACAGACAATAGTTTCTGCATTCTCTCCGCAGAGTGAGAGCAGCTCTTTGGAGCTAATTCTGCCGGAGAGCAAAAAGGCTGAGCTTGACGGTTTTATACAGAGCAAACTGAAAGCCAAGTTTGCAGAGGGGCTGAGTGTTAAATATGATAAAGGTGTAGATAGCGGCTTCAAAATAAGCAGTAAAGGGAGTGGCTACTTTATCGATTTTACACAACAGGCTTTCCAAAATATGATAGCCGGATATATCAGGCCAAAGACCAGAAAACTTTTATTTGGTGAATAATTATCACTACATAATAGCCTCGCTTCCGCAGCTCTCAAAGAGTTGGGCAGAGAATAGCTTTGATATTGATAAGGTTATAGCTGAGATTGTAGAACAGTGTTCTGACTCAGACAGGCAAGCCGTAGAGTTCTTTATAAAGGGCTCTGACGGCAACGGCCTGAGTCGCGAATACTACGCCAAGGCAGAAAAGAGCCAAAGCCGTTTTACAAAGCTCTACTATAACTTAGATAGGCAGATTCGCAATTTGAAGGTCAAGGCTGTTGCGCAGGCTCTTTATGGCCCTGAGGAGGCAAAAGAGAAGATTGAGCGCTACTCAATAGAGCTTAATCAGAGCGATCCTTACGGAGAGTATCGCGAGGAAAAAGAGGATCTTTCTCGGTTAGACAGTGCTGATATTGAGGCACTTTCCGCAATTTTTGCAAACAGCAACATATTGGAGAAAGAGAGGCTGCTTGACGATTTCAAATGGGAAAAAATTAACATTTTTACTACATTCGATTACTTCAATCTCGATTACATATTGTCTTTCATTTCCAAATCTCTGCTGATACAGAGGTGGATGAAGCTCGATAAGGAGAACGGTAAACACCTGTTCCGCAAGTTGGTAGATGAAGTAAGAGGAAGTTTTGATAAAAATAAATTGATTTACCGGATAGATGAAAACAACGGGTAAAGTAACAGGTATTGTCTCCAACCTTGTAACGGTTGAGGTTAATGCTCCTGTGGCACAAAACGAACTGTGTTACATAGAGTTGGAGGATACAAAGCTAATGGCGGAGGTCATAAAAGTAAACGGCTCAAGCGTATCTGTACAGGTATATGAGAGTACGCGCGGCCTCAAGGTTGGATGCAGCGTTGTATTTGAGGGCAAGATGCTTGAGGTTTCACTCGGGCCTGGCTTGCTATCAAGCAATTACGATGGATTGCAGAATAACCTTGCCACAATGGAGGATGTATTTCTCAAAAGAGGCGAATATACTGCCGCCTTGGATGCAGATAAAAAATGGGAGTTCACCCCTATCGTATCTGCAGGCGCAACGGTTGCGGCAGCAGATTGGCTCGGAGAGGTAAAGGAGGGATGGTTGCCTCACAAGATTATGGTACCTTTCTCATTTGCAGGAGATTATACCGTTAAGCAGATTGCTCCGCAAGGCAGCTATACCATTAACGATACCATTGCTACCCTAACCGACAGCAAGGGGGAGGAGTTTAAGGTAACTATGTGCCAGAGGTGGCCTGTAAAGGTTGCCATAAAGGGGTACAAAGAGAAACCGCGTCCATACAGAATAATGGAGACCGGCGTTAGGGCAATAGATACCTTCAATCCTATTGCAGAGGGTGGAACAGGCTTTATACCAGGCCCTTTCGGATGCGGCAAAACCGTTATCCAGCACGCGATAGCAAAGCAGGCGGAGGCAGATGTTATAATAATGGCTGCCTGCGGAGAGCGAGCAAACGAAGTTGTGGAGATTTTCAAAGAGTTTCCGGAGTTGATAGATTCCAGAACAGGGCGCAAGCTAATTGAAAGAACCACAATAATTTGCAACACCTCAAATATGCCTGTTGCAGCCCGCGAGGCATCTGTATATACGGCAATGACTATCGCTGAGTATTATAGGGCTATGGGGCTTAAAGTGCTTTTGCTTGCAGACTCTACCTCGCGATGGGCTCAGGCACTCAGGGAGATGTCAAACAGAATGGAGGAGCTGCCGGGTGCAGACGCCTTTCCTGTTGACCTATCATCCATTATATCCAACTTCTACTCCAGAGCCGGAATAGTGGTACTGAACAACGGGCAGACAGGCTCTGTAACATTCCTGGGAACTGTCTCACCTGCAGGCGGTAATCTTAAAGAGCCTGTAACAGAATCCACCAAAAAGTGCGCAAGATGTTTCTACGCGCTCAACCAGAATCGTGCAGACAGCAAACGCTATCCTGCCATAGACCCTATAGACTCCTACTCCAAATACCTTGAGTATCCTGAAATGGAGGAGTTCTTTACGGAAAAGCTCAGCAAGGATTGGGTTAGCAAGGTACTTGCTGCAAGGAATATAACCCTTAGGGGAAAGGAGGCTTACGACCAGATAAACATTCTTGGAGACGATGGCGTTCCTATGGACTATCACCTCAGATATTGGAAGAGCGAACTTGTGGATTTCATTCTGTTGCAGCAAGATGCGTTTGATGCAATAGATTGCCAGACTCCACTTAAAAGGCAGGAGTATATGCTCAATTTAGTGCTTGATATATGCAACAAAGAGTATAAGTTCAGCAGATTTGAGGAGTGCATACAATTCTTCAAGAGCCTTATCAATATAATGAGGCAGATGAACTTCTCCGAGTTTGGCAGCAGCCGCTTCAACGAATACCAGAAACAACTCCAAAATAGAGTAGAAAATGTCCTCTAACATATTTCAGAAAATATACACCAAGTTGGAATCTATAACAAAGGCTACTGTAACGCTCAAAGCTACAGGAGTTTCCAACGATGAGCTTGCCAAGGTGGCAGGCCGTTTGGCGCAGGTTGTAAAAATTAAGGGCGATTTGGTTACCCTGCAGGTATTTGAGGGTACGGAGGGTATTCCAACAAATGCCGAGGTGGAGTTCTTTGGCGAGCCGCCTGCACTCAATGTGGGAGAAGAACTTAGCGGCCGTTTCCTGAATGCCTACGGAGAGCCTATTGACGGCGGTCCAAAAGTTGAGGGAATCAGAAGATATATCGGAGGGCCGAGCGTGAATCCGTTCAAGAGAAGGCAGCCGTCTGAACTTATACCTACCGGAATCGCCGGCATAGATTTGAACAACACACTCGTATCGGGGCAGAAGATTCCTTTCTTTGCAGATCCGGATCAGCCTTATAATCAGGTTATGGCAGATGTTGCCCTCAGAGCCGATGTAGATAAAATCATACTTGGCGGAATGGGACTCTCCAACGATGACTATCTCTTCTTCCGCCAAAAGTTTGAAGATGCAGGTGCGCTGAATAAAATAATCTGCTTTGTAAATACTACGGAGGAGCCGCCTGTGGAGAGGCTTCTTATACCTGATATGGCACTTACTGCGGCAGAGTATTTTGCGGTAGATAAAAACGAGAAAGTGCTTGTGCTTCTTACAGATATGACTCTCTATGCAGACGCTCTCAGTATTGTGAGCAACCGTATGGATCAGATTCCGAGTAAGGACTCTATGCCTGGCTCGCTCTATTCAGACCTTGCAAAAATTTACGAGAAAGCTGTGCAACTGCCGGACGGAGGCTCTATTACAATCATAGCTGTAACTACACTCAACGATGGCGATATTACCCACGCAATTCCGGATAATACCGGCTATATCACAGAGGGGCAGCTCTATTTGAGAAAGGATACCGATACCGGAAAGATTATTGTAGATCCTTTCAGAAGTTTATCGAGGCTTAAACAGCTCGTTATCAATAAAAAGACAAGAGAGGACCACAGTCAGGTTATGAATACCGGTGTAAGGCTCTTTGCAGATGCGGCCAATGCCAAAACAAAGCTGGAGAATGGCTTTGACCTCTCTGATTACGATATGCGTTGCCTTGAGTATGCAAAAGAGTACTCAAACAAACTCCTCTCCATAGATGTGAATATAAAGATAGAGGAGATGCTCAATACCGGTTGGAGTCTCTTCCGCAAATACTTCAAACCGGAGGAGTTAGGTATAAAACAAGAACTTGTAGATAAGTATTGGAAATAGCCAATAGCTATGGCAATTAAGTTTCAATATAATAAGACCTCTTTGAACAACCTTAACAAACAGCTGAAGGTGAGGAAGAACGCCTTGCCTACCCTTAAAAACAAGGAGAGCGCGTTAAGAGTTGAGGTTAAGAATGCAAAGAAAAAGAGCGAGGAGCTTATTGAGCGCCTTGAGCAGACTTTGCGCTCTTACGACTATTTGGCACCTATGTGGAATGAGTTTGAGAACGGGCTTATATCTGTTAAAGATGTGATGCTCAAAACAGAGAAGGTAGCCGGAATTAAAACCCCTGCAATAGAGGAGATTATATTTGAGATAAAGGATTTTGACCTCTTTAAGAAGCCGCTTTGGTATTCAGACGGAGTGGAGATTCTTAAAAAGATGGCCAAATATGGCATAGAGTCTGAGGTTTACAAAGAGAAGATGAGGATTCTGGACTACTCCAGAAAAAAGACCACTCAAAAGGTTAATCTCTACGAAAAAGTTCAGATTCCGGGCTATATGGAGGCCATAAGAAAAATCAAGCGATATATGGAGGATGAGGAGAATCTCTCCAAAGCCTCCCAGAAGATTGTAAAACAAAGACACACATTGGAGGAGGAGCAAGAGGATGATTAAACCTATGACAAAATACTCCTTTGTGATTTTCCACAAAGAGGCAGGCGAGTTTTTAGCCAAGCTCCAAGAGATTGGCCTTATGGATATTACGCGCTCTACCAAGCCGGCTACAGCAGAGTCAAAAGAGCTGTTTGAGAAGATGCAAAAGCTCTCGGAAGCACTCCATACCCTTGGGGAGATTGATAAATCTGTAAAGGATGGCAAGCTCAAAATAGATAAGAAGAGTGTTTTGGAAGGTGGTGTGTCAAAAGGCTCGGAGGAGGAGCAAGCCCTAATCATTGCCTCTTATACAGAGGAGCTTGCACAACAGAAAAAGAGGATTGAGGGAGAAATATCCACTCTCGAAAACGAGCTTAAACTCGCGCTCCCTTGGGGAGATTTCAATCGAGATGATATAGAAAAAATAAAGGCTCTCGGCTACACTCTGCACTACTACTGTGTTGCAGAAAAGAGGTTTGAGCCGGCTTTGGCAGAGCAATATCCGTTGCAGGAGATAAGCCGCAACGCAGAGAAGGTATATTTTGTAATACTCTCGCCCAAAGGAGATAACAGCGCTCTGCCGCCAAGGCTAAAGGAGATTGCAGCTCCCACAAGGGCGCAGAGTGAGATAGCCGGAGATATAGCGCGGCAGCGTTCCGAGCTTGAGGAGATAAACTGCAAACTCTACCTCCTCTCTCAAAAAAGCGGAGTTATAACAAGCACAATAGATACCCTCAAATCTCGGGCAGATTTGTTCCTTGCAGCAGAGGGTGCTACCAAGGAGGCGGAGCAGAAGCTCGATATATTCGAAGGCTTTGCCCCTACCGAAAGTGATTCTCAGATTAGCTCATTCTTAGACTCTTACAGCGGTGTACTCTATCTAAAACAGGAGGCCACCCTACAGGATAATCCGCCTATTGCGCTAAAAAACAATCGGTTTACCAGAATGTTTGCGCTCCTTACAGATATGTACGGCAGGCCGGCTTACAACGAATTTGATCCTACCCCATATATCGCCATCTTCTTTATGCTCTTTTTTGCAATGTGTATGGGAGATGCAGGTTATGGTATATTGCTTATAATAATATCGTTCCTTCTTAAAAAAGCCAAAGGTGCTGCGCAGTTTGCACCGCTTGTGCTCACCCTCGGAATAGCTACCACAGTAATAGGCTTTGTGTTGCACACATTCTTTGGGGTTGATATATCGCAAGTTAGCTGGATGCCTTCTGTGGCCAAGAAGTTTATGATAACAGGCAAAATTGCAGGCTACGATGCCCAAATGCTACTCTCATTTGCCATTGGCGTATTCCATATATGTGTGGCTATGGTTGTAAAGGCCATCTACTCAATAAAGAAGAACGGCTTTGCCGCCTCGCTCGGCACCTTAGGCTGGACCCTGCTTATAGTTGGCTCAGTAATAGCCGGTTCCATAGCGTTGGCCGGAGTTATGAGCGCGGCTGTTACTAAAATTGTAATCATCGCGATAGGAATACTCTCCGCCATTGGTATATTTTTGCTCAACGATATTCATCGCAATCCGCTCAAAAACATTGGCAGCGGACTTTGGGAGACCTACAACACAGCAACCGGCCTGCTTGGCGATGTTTTAAGCTACATAAGGCTCTATGCACTCGGCTTGGCCGGCGGAATGTTGGGCGCTGCATTCAATCAGCTTGGAGGAATGATAATTGGTGATACAGAGGGCTTTACAATAAAATGGATATTCTTTGTATTAGTGGTTGTACTTGGTCATACTCTCAACCTTGCAATGTGCTGTTTGGGAGCCTTTGTACATCCGTTAAGGCTTAACTTCTTGGAGTTCTTCAAAAACAGCGGCTACGAGGGGAGCGGCAAAACCTATAAACCTTTGACAATAAATAATAATAACTAATAAACAATAAACAATTATGAACGAATTGTTAGGATATCTCGGACTTGGTTTAATGCTTGGCCTTGCCGGAATAGGAAGCAGCATTGGAACAACCATTGCAGGTAATGCAGCAGAAGGAGCCTTAAAGGTTAATCCGGAAAAATCCGGTAACTATATGGTTCTCTCCGCACTCCCTGCAACACAGGGTATTTATGGATTCGTAGCCTTCCTTGTATGGCTTAGCAAAGATTTTGCAGCCAATGGTCTGCTCCTCTTTGCTGTGGGTATAAGTGTGGGAGCCCTCTGTTTGCTCTCATCTATCCGCCAAGGAAAAGTTTGCGCCAACGGAATTGTTGGTGTATCTCAGGGGCACAATGTATTCACCAATACCCTTATTTATGCAGCCCTTCCGGAATTCTACGCCATATTGGGCCTTGTTGGAGCACTAATGATATAATTGCAGATGACTCTGATTAAATCAATTTCCGGAATTAGAGGAACTATAGGCGGAGAGGTGGGCAATTCCCTCTCCCCTATTGATATTGTGAAGTTTACAGCCGCTTACTGCACTCTCCTCAAAAAGAGAAACAGCGGTAAAAAGCTAAAGATTGTAGTTGGAGCGGATGCTCGCCTGAGCAGAGAGATGGTAAACAGATGCGTTTGCGGAACTCTGCTTGGTTGCGGAGCCGACATTATAGATGCCGGCCTGGCCTCCACCCCAACCACAGAGATGGCCGTAATACTCTCAAAAGCAGATGGCGGAATAATACTCACCGCCTCCCACAATCCAAGGCAGTGGAACGCCCTAAAACTGCTCAACAGCAAAGGCGAGTTCCTTACTGCGGAAGATGGAGAGGAACTATTGCAAATAGCAGAAAAAGAGGAGTTTGAGTTTGTAGATGTAGATGCTTTGGGCAAAGCTGAGCAGAGAGATTTTACTATGGCTCATATAGATGCAGTTCTTGCAGACAGCTTGGTGGATGCCTCTGCCATTAAGGCCGCAAAGTTTAAGGTTGTTTTAGATGCCATAAATTCTGTAGGAGGAGTTACAATGCCACTCCTTTTGGAAAAACTTGGAGTTGAGTGCATTAAGCTCAACTGCGAGCCTACAGGCGACTTTGCCCACAATCCGGAACCGCTCCCTCAAAACCTTGTAGAGCTCTCAGAGAGAGTAGTTAAGGAAGGGGCAGATATGGGTATCTCGGTAGATCCCGATGTAGATCGCCTCGCCTTTATGTGCGAAGACGGCACACCATTCGGAGAGGAATATACACTTGTGAGCGTAGCCTCATACGTACTTGAAAAGAACCCTGGAGCAACAGTTTCAAATCTCTCATCTACAAGAGCTTTAAGAGATGTTACCGAGGCGGCAGGGCAGAAATACCACCCCGCTGCAGTTGGAGAGGTTAATGTTACCTCAAAGATGCACGAGGTTGGAGCTGTAATCGGCGGAGAGGGCAATGGAGGAGTCATCTACCCTGCTCTCCACCACGGCAGAGATGCCTATATGGGAGTTGCACTCTTCCTTACAAACCTGGCACATAAGAGGTTAAAGATGACTCAGCTCAGAGATTCATATCCTCAATACTTTATATCAAAGAACAGAATAGAGGTAGCGGATAGTGCTGTTGCAGC
>CADBUS010000079.1 GCA_902797895.1 uncultured Bacteroidia bacterium
GCAGCAATCTCCTCATAACTAAGGCCGTTTATCTTATCAATAAACTCCTGCTCGCGATTGCCGGCATAAACAATATGGGTGTGGGAATCGCAAAAGGCCGGCATAACTGTATGGCCTGCAAGATTGACTATCTCCATAGTCTCTCCCATCTGCTCCAAAGGACACTTATCCATTGGACCATAGGAGATTATCTTGCCCTGCGATATATGCAAAAAGGCATTCTTAATGCTCTTTACAGAATCCATCTGCTCTCCCTGCAACCTTAAACAACCCACAGGAAGAATCCCCATCAGTTCACTGATATTTATCAGTAGGCAGTCTTTCATATCAACTGACAATTAAGAATTTAACAAGTTTTAAGAAACTCAACGGACTTCTCAATTAGAGGGTGCATATAGGTATCCTTATCTATAAAAGGAACAACCTTTCTGTACTGCTCAAAAATTTTCTCCAATGCGGCAGAAGATTTCTGATTTGTCATACTGTGCCTAAAATCAAGTGCTTGCGCAGCATTCATAAGCTCTATTGCAAGAACTCTCTCCACATTCTCCACCACCCTTACAAGTTTTGTGGCGGCGTTAGAGCCCATACTTACGTGGTCCTCCTGCCCCTGTGAAGATGGTATAGAGTCTGCCGAAGCGGGCCAGCAAAGTCCCTTATTCTGGCTCACGATAGAGGCTGCGGTATATTGAGGAATCATAAAGCCGCTGTTTAGGCCCGATGAGGCAGCAAGGAAAGAAGGCAAACCTCTTTGGCCTGATATTAGCTTGTATGTTCTTCTTTCAGAGATATTTGCAAGCTCACTCAAAGCTATTGCCAACATATCCATAGGTATTGCTATAGGTTCACCGTGGAAGTTGCCGGCAGATATTATCATATCCTCATCCGGAAATACATTAGGATTATCTGTAGCACTATTGACCTCGTTGTCTATAACGCTCTCCACATACCTTATAGTATCTTTTACAGCTCCGTGTACCTGCGGAATACATCTGAACGAGTAAGGGTCCTGCACGTGCTCTTTCTTTCTAACAATCAGCTCGCTACCCTCCAAAAGCTCCATAAAACGAGCGGCTGTATCTATCTGCCCTTTGTGTCTTCTGAGTTTGTGGGTAAGAGAGTAGAAGGCCTCTATTCTGCCATCGTATGCCTCAAGCGATAGCGCACCTATTCTGTCTGCCCACTCGGAGAGCCTATGAGCCTGAATCAAAGACCATACGGCGTGCGCACTCATAAATTGCGTACCATTGAGCAGTGCAAGCCCCTCTTTGGATTGGAGCTTTATAGGCTCCCAACCCATAACCTTCCAAACCTCTGCACTCGGCTTAACCTCACCCTTGTAGAGCACCTCTCCAAGCCCAAGCAGAGGAAGCGCAAGGTGGGCAAGCGGAGCCAAATCTCCGGAGGCTCCCAACGAGCCTTGCTGATAAACCACAGGCAGAATGTTGTTGTTAAACATATCTGCAAGCCTTTGAACAGTAACAAGTTGCGCACCGGAGTGGCCGTATGAGAGGCACTGCACTTTAAGCAGCAGCATCAGCTTAACTATCTCCGGCCTAACCCTTTCGCCTGTTCCGCAAGCGTGGCTCACCACCAAATTGTACTGGAGTTGAGAGAGTTGGTCTTCCGGAATGGTAACATTGCAGAGAGAGCCGAAACCTGTTGTTACACCATAAACAGGGCGCCCTATATCTGCCATTTTACTATCGAGATAATTACGACATTTATTGATAGCCTCTTTTACCTCTGTAGAGAGAACAAGGCTCTTTCCCTTATCTATAATCTCCTTTATATCTACTATTGAAAGATGGTCAAAGGATATTTTATGTTCCATAAAATCAATATATTACATTATTAAAAAGTTTGCTCTCTATTTAAGGTTGAGGGCATTGTTTATAACAGAATCATCTGCGTGGTTAGGCATAGTTACCTTCAGCAGAGGAGTACGCTCCATTTCGCGCCTTATGGCTGCCTCCGCCCCCTCGTTTCTGGCCCAGCTTCTTCTGGCAATACCATTGTTCACATCCCAAAGCAACATACTCTTTATATGGCGTTCAGACTCCTCAGAGCCATCTATTACCATACCAAATCCGCCGTTTATAACCTCTCCCCAACCAACTCCGCCACCGTTATGGATTGATACCCAAGTAGCTCCACGGAATCCATCGCCAATAACATTCTGTACGGCCATATCCGCAGTAAACTGCGAGCCATCATAAATGTTTGATGTTTCGCGGAATGGAGAGTCTGTGCCTGATACATCGTGATGATCTCTGCCAAGCACTATAGGAGCCTTTATCTCTCCCCTCTTTATGGCCTCGTTGAAAGCCAAGGCTATGTTGATTCTGCCCATACTGTCTGCATAGAGTATTCTGGCTTGAGAGCCCACCACAAGGTTGTTGCGCCCGGCCTCCTCTATCCAATGGATATTATCGAGCATCTGCCCTTTTATATCATCTGAAGCTATAGCGGACTCCTGTTCTAACACCTTAACAGCCAGGGCATCGCTCTTTGCAAGGTCTGCAGGATCTTCGCTCATACAAACCCAGCGGAACGGACCAAAACCATAATCAAAATAGAGAGGCCCCATAATATCCTGCACGTATGACGGATAGCGGAACTCACCATTATCTTTAAGGATGTCTGCCCCAGCACGCGAAGCCTCCAACAAAAAGGCGTTGCCATAGTCAAAGAAATACATTCCATTGGCTGTGAGTTTGTTAATAGCATCAACCTGCCGTCTGAGCGAGGCTTGAACACAACTCTTGAACTTCTCCGGCTCCTGGGCCATCATTCTCTGCGACTCCTCAAGCGAGTAGCCTGCAGGATAATAGCCGCCGGCCCAAGGGTTGTGGAGCGATGTCTGGTCTGAACCTATATCAACCTTAATCTTCTCATCTGCAAGCCTTTCCCATAAGTCCACAACATTTCCTACGTATGCAATAGATACGGTCTCCTTTGTATCAACCGCCTTCTTTACTCTTGTAATCAGCTCATCCAAAGAGTAGTGAAGCTCATCTACCCACCCCTGCTGATGGCGTTTCTCCGCTGCAAGCGGATTCACCTCTGCGGTTACGCTCACCACACCTGCAATGTTGCCGGCCTTTGGCTGCGCACCGCTCATACCTCCAAGCCCTGCGGTAATAAAGAGCATACCCTTCATATTCTCGCGAGTACCCTCTATTCCTCTCTTTTTGAGCTGCAAACGGGCGGCGTTCATTACTGTTATAGTGGTACCGTGCACAATTCCTTGCGGCCCAATATACATATACGAGCCGGCTGTCATCTGCCCGTATTGCGATACGCCAAGAGCGTTAAACCTCTCCCAATGGTCTGGCTTTGAGTAGTTTGGAATAACCATTCCGTTAGTAACAACTACTCTCGGAGCATCTTTGTGGCTTGGGAAAAGCCCCATAGGATGGCCTGAATACATAGAGAGAGTCTGCTCATCGGTCATATTTGCAAGATACTGCATAACAAGGCGGTACTGAGCCCAATTCTGGAATATGGCACCATTTCCGCCATATACAATAAGTTCGTGCGGATGTTGCGCAACTCTATCGTCCAAGTTATTCTGTATCATAGCCATAATGGCCGCAGCCTGGCGGCTCTTGGCAGGATACTCATCTATCGGCCGAGCATAAATTTTATAATCGGGACGGAAGCGGTACATATATATTCTGCCATACTCCTTCAGCTCCTGTGCAAACTCCGGAGCCAGAGTGGCGTGAAACTTTGCAGGAAAGTACCTCAAAGCATTACGCAAGGCCAACCTCTTCTCTTCCGCTGTAAGAATATCCTTTCTTTTAGGGGCGTGGTTTATGCTCTTGTCATACTCTTTGGGCTGTGGCAAGCAATCGCCAATGCCGGCCAAAATCTCTTCTTGAAACTTATTCATAATGGTTTAGCCTATTTTCTCGTTTACTATCTTAAGCACCTCGGCCTCCGCTTCAGAAGCTCTCTTAACATAATCTTGAGCCTCGTCTATCAGTTTGGCAGCCATTGCCTTATCCTCCAATCCCACAGCATTTATCTTCACATTCAAAGCAGCCCCATATACTGCGCTGCGAGCCGCCAACGCACCCACTCCGGCATCAGATACAGAGTTAGGATTACCGGTCTCGGCCATAGCCTTAACAAGCTCAAACACTTTGAATGAAGCCTTTACAGTTCTGAGTGGAACCTCTGATGCATAGAGAGTTGCCTCCTCCATAGCTTTGGCCCTTGCAGCCTTCTCCTCATCTGTTCCCTTTGGCATAGAGAATACATCCATAATCTTGTTAAAGGCGGCGGTATCTTCATCTACAAGTGTAAGAAGCTCATCTTTAAGAGCCTGCCCCTTGTCTGCCCAATCAGAAAACTCCTTCCAGCGCTCATCCCAACCCCTTTTGTGAGAGGAGAGATTGGCCACCATTGTGCCAAGAGCAGCTCCCAAAGCTCCCATATAGGCAGAGATAGAGCCACCGCCCGGAGCAGGAGACTCAGATGCGGTCTCATTGGCAAAACCCTTGCAGGTCATTCTTATAAGGCGCTCTTTAACAGCAAGCTCGGCCTCATCTTGCATAAGGTATTCAATGACCTTCTCCTTAGGGTTGAATGGCTTGAGATCATCCAAACTCATAGATTTTACAGCAATCTTCATAATCTCCTCATCGCCTATGCCTGTAGAACGCTGCTGCTTCTCAAGATAGAAGCGGCCGGCCTCCATAAGCACCCTCTTTGGCACAAGTCCCACTATCTCAGCACCGGTTACTTTCAACCCCCTTGCAGCAGCTGCGCGGCAAACCTCCTCGTATGCAACGTGGAGCGGAGTCTGCTCTATATCGGTAATATTCATAGATACCTGAGCAATACCGTATTCATCTATAAACCAACCAATAGCCTTGCAGCCCTTGAGAGTTCCCGGCTGCCACATATCCTTGCCGTTGGCATCTTTCAGCACCTTGCCGGTAAGCGAGCCACCCTCTCTCATCTTTCTACCCTTTTCTCTAACATCAAAAGCAACAGCCATTGCCCTACGTGTAGATGTTGTATTCAAATTGTAGTTTACAGCCACAAGAAAGTTTCTGGCACCTACATTGGTAGCTCCACACTTGGCTGCACGCTCGGTATATTTGCCAGGGCCAAAATCGGGCTTGCGCTCAGGATCTGCAATCTTCTCAACAAGAGCCTCATACTCCCCTGCCCTGCAAACAGCAAGATTCTTTCTCTCAGGCTTGAATGCTGCAGATTCGTAGCAATAGCAAGGTACCTCAAGCTCCTCGTAAATTCTCTTGGCAAGCCCTTGAGCCAACTTTCCGCACTCCTCCAGAGTTATGCCGGCAACAGGAATAAGAGGAAGCACATCGGTAGCACCACTGCGAGGATGAGCACCCTTGTGATGCCTCATATCAATAAGTTCACCGGCCATTTTAACACCCTGAAAAGCAGCCTCAAGCACCGCCTTTGGAGTTCCCACAAATGTAACAACCGTTCTGTTTGTAGCCTCACCCGGATCTACATCCAAAACCTTCACACCATACTCCACACCACCATCAGAAACCTTTGTGGCTGCAATAGCCTCAACAATCTTGTCTATCACAGCCCTATTACGCCCCTCACTAAAATTAGGGACACACTCAATAATCTGCATCATAATTATTTATCTGTTTTTATTATTAATAATCTGCTTAAAGTCATTAACTTACACAACAACAAATCGGCCCCATATCAAACAGAGCCACCAGTCGTTTAATATAATTTATAAAAGTAGTAATTTTTTCTCAAATACCAATAAAGACTAAATAAAATTCGCAAAAATTGCGAATTTTTAATTATTTCTTAATATCTTTGTGCCGTAAAGAGAGAGAATATGAATGTTGAATTTGAGAAGGAGTATTTGGTAGAGCTATATGAAAAAGGAAAGAGTTATGATAAAAGGCATCGCTTTCAACCTCAAATAGTTAATGGGTACTTAAAGTGTGTTAAAGTTCTATTGCATATTTCTCGAATAGAAGATTTATATACATATAAGTCTTTGAATTATGAGAAACTGAAGGGTAATAAGAAAGGAGTTTCATCTCTGCGTATCAATAATCAATATAGATTAGAGTTTAGAGAAATCAGCAGTATTAACAATCAAGCTATTATTGAAATATGTTCTTTGGTAGATATTACAAATCATTATAAATAGGAGGATATATGGGTATTGCAGCAAATAAAATAGTATCATTTCGCCCTTATCATCCGGGAGAATTGGTTAAGGAAGAGTTGAAATATAGGGGCATCAGACAGAAGGAGTTTGCCAAGAAATTTGGTTTATCCTATTCTGCTTTAAATGAGATATTAAATGCCAAAAGGCCGATAACTACCGAGTTTGCCCTATTGTTAGAGGCTGCTTTGGGTATCAATGCCGATTTGCTTGTTAGAATACAAACCGATTATAACATCCAAGTGGCACGCAATAATAACTCCTTACATAAAAAACTTAATAACATAAGAAAAATAGCTGCCGTATTATAGTTGCACAATTGGAGTGAAGATATTAGACTCACCAAAGTGAAAGCGTACAGTCGCCTCCGCCCTCCCCTCGGTTTTTATTGGCTTAAGCATTAAAAAGTAGCTTTAGATTCTTTATATTAATTACCAGAAAAATAAAAAGAAAAGTAAAACCTACAATGGCCGCCTCTTTAAACACTTTTCTAACCTCTGTACAGTAGAATATTGCAGCAAAAATAGAAGCCATAGCAATATACCCCATATCGCACCATAATAATAGCTTACCGGCAAAGGTTTTACCATAGAATGTGCCAAAATATTCTATATTGCCAAGATGCGCACTTGCTTCAGGGAATATATAGAGAATAATGACCAACAAACGTGTAAGTTCATACAACAGATATACGAATATAGTATTCCTAAAAACAGGGAAATATCGCCCATAACCCATTTTCTTAAAACTTCTCACACCATAATATGGTACATACATTATAATTAGCCATATCAGAAACATTAGAATTGCAGAAAATATATTTGTAAAAATTGCAGATCTCCTTGCCCAAGTTACAGTATCTACATCAGGAATACATTTTAATAAAGCTTCTTGCAATATCAACATCACAATCAAGTGAGCGACAAGAGCTATTAAGATATACTTTATAGTTAAAGATTTATAGTTTTTCATCTGTTAAATCATATTTTGAAAATAGCCACTCAGTGTCTCTACAGTAGCAGCAAATAATAGTAAAAGATTGGGATAAAGCAGTTGCCTTAAAGAGGTTTTTATTTGAAGTTTATCAATATAGTCACTCTTCAAAATTTTTCTATAGAATGAGAAGCCGCCAAGTCCAATAACAGACAGCCATATCAGTGCAACTATCTCAAATGGAGCGTGATATATCAATAAACTAATGATTTCAGCTGTCGGATTACCAGTAATCAAAGCTAACATAATACTATTAGTAATAAAAAAGCCATTAAAAATAAGATACACTACACTAAGAACGCCTCCCGTTAAAAAACCGACAATACTTAGTAATATGCCAACAATGAAATTGTTGAGAAAAATTTTTGCAAAGGTTTTAAGTGCTGCAACTATCTTATTACTCTTCTCTTCATCTAAATTATTTTCAACTTCCTCCGGTGATATTTCTGTATAATATGCTTGTCGCTTAATGTCAGAATTAAGAGATGATATGTTCAGATAAATATTTGCAATAGAACCAACTGCAAAAGCTATTACAGATATGACTATTTTTCTAAGCAGCATTTTCTTATATAGGCGATTCTTTCAGATAAGCGTGGATGTTCAAAGTCGAATTTCTCCATTCTACCCTTATTCATCGTATTAAGTTTATTCAAAGCAGAAATGAAGACTTCTTCACCAACAGCATTTGCAGCAAAAAGATCTGCTTGCCTCTCTTTGGGGCGCATAAGCATCATTAGGAAAGGGCGTAAACCTCCAGCCAAAGCACCCATAATAACAACACCCAAGTATTGATTTTCAAAGAGAAGTCCCATCTTCATCAGAATAATAAAAATATATAGGTAGATAATTTGCAGCCCAAGTAAAAACCATATATGATTAAATTTTTGATGTGCTATCTCGTGACACAAAATACCCTTAACCTCATCGCTACTCATCTGTTTTATAAGTTCTTCGC
>CADBUS010000080.1 GCA_902797895.1 uncultured Bacteroidia bacterium
ACAACTGTTATTGTAGTTGACTTTGTTACTGCCGCACCAATGCCGAGCATAAAGGCAAATACAAGAGCAGACATAACTCCAAAGAGCGGTGGCATTGCTATATTGAAATAGGAGCTTATATGTTCCCCCTCTGATATTGAGAGCAATGAGAATGAGGAACTTTGATGCAATATGAGAGGATAGGAGAACTTGCAGGTAAAATAAGAGAAATAGCCTGCAAATATAGTGGAGGCGTATGCTATCAATACAGTAATAATAAGCAATTTACCTGCACCTTTTCCCATATCCGCTATTCCGGGAGCCACAAGTCCAAGTATAAGTAGCGGAATTATAAAACTCAAAAAATTGCCAAACAGCCCCTCTATTGTAACAAACACTCTTGTAAGCCATTCCGGAAAAAAGAGCGAACAAAGTATGCCCAAGGCTATTGCAACAATAACCCTGGGCAGTAATCCAAATCTAATCTTCATCACTATTTAGCTGTCATTTTCTTCCAGGCGTATGCTATGTAGAGCAGTACGAATGGAATGGCCAAAGATACCCAAGCCATTGTCTTTAAGGTATATAGGCTTGATGAACTATTGTATAGCGTGAGTGAGCTCTGCAAATCGTAATTGGAGTGGAAATAGGCGGCATCGCCAAAGCCTGCGCAAAGCAGTAGCGGCCATACGGCAAAAATAACTCCAAGCCCCAACATATAGAAAGAACTCTTACCCTTGAATATGGTTCTTGCAAGCGCCCAAAGCACTAAAAGAACCCCTATCAAGAATATGGCTGCCATCCAGAGGTTAGAGACCATATTGTTGAAATAGAGATATTTCTGAGGCACTATTATACCATTCACACCATCAAAGGAGCTATCTGCAACATTCACCTTATAGCCTGTAGCCAAGAAGGTTAAAAGTACGAACACCACAAAAGAGAGTACAAATGCAAGGCCTGTTATCTTAATTTTTGAGTGCGCCTTCATAAGCAGGCTCTCCGCAGCATCGCTCTTAACTTTGGAGGATTGGTTTATCGTAAAGAGAAGCCCCAATGTTCTGGCTGCCAGAAAAACAACCACCCCAAGTAGCAGATTGTATGGCTTGGCAATAAGTTCCAATCCCTTATAATCGTTTACCCAATAGGAGATTACATTTGAGGTGCGCTCTGTTATGCCGGCCTTGTCCATAAAGAAATTTCCGCCACTGTAGAATGTAGCAACAGCAACTCCTATAAGTATTGTACCAACAACTCCATTGAGCATCAAGAAAGTATCGTATGTCTTTTTGCCAAGCAGATTCTTCTCCTTGCCGCGGAACTCGTATGAGAATGCCTGAATTACAAAAGAGAGCAATATCAGTATCCAAAGCCAGTAGGCTCCGCCAAAACTTGTTGAGTAAAAGAGCGGAAAGGCAGCAAAGGCCGCACCGCCAAAGGTAACAAGAGTGGTAAAAGTAAGCTCCCACTTATGGCCAAAGAACTTGGCTAAAAGATTCTTCTGCTCATCGTTGGAGGCCATTCCCCAAAGCAAAGTCTGCCCTCCCTGCACAAACATCAGAAATACCAAAATGGCACCGAGCAGCGATACTATCGCCCACCAGTATAGTTGAAGGAAATGATATGTTGTCATAATTGTAACTTTTTTAATATTAGGATATTATACAAAGCCCTTTACCACTTTATTCCAAACGGGCCCTTCTTTATCTGATTGAAAGCAATCTTCAGTTCTGCCACCAGCAGCGTTGTAAAGAGAACAACAAAAATTATGAAAGTTGTATATACGCTGCTTGAACTAACGCCCGATACAGAGGCATTCAGAGGGAGCAAATCCTGTATTGTCCAAGGCTGGCGGCCAACCTCCGCCACAATCCACCCCGCCTCTCCGCAAATGTAAACCAATGGAACAGATATAATTGCAGTAATAAGAAACCACCTCTTCTTTTCAAGCAGCTTCTTCTTGCTGTAATAGAGAGCAAGCAACATAAAGAGAACAAAGTAACCGCCCAGCAGAATCATAATCCTGAATGAGTAGAATGTTATAGGAACATTAGGAATACTATCCTGCGGCTTACTCAAAAAGCCATAACCAAAGTATTCAAAATTCTCATCCATATACTTTTTGGCCTCAGCCAAAGCCTCCGCTTTACCCGGAGTATCGTTAGGCTTGTTCTTGTACTCTCCATATACGGCAAGGGCCTTTCTTGCCATATTACCGCGCTGCATCTTCTCCTCAAAAGAGAGCGCAACTCTCTCATTTCCTTTGCTATCCTTATAGGTATAACCTCCCTCAATAATATCGGTTATACCGGGTACAAAGCTGTTGAAATCGTTATTTGCCAAAAATGAGAGTCCTTTTGGAATAGAGATATGGAACAGATAAGGTTTCTCATCATTATCATAACTCTTTTTAGGATTCAGCACCCCTACTCCAACAATAGGAGTTCCATTCTCTCCCTTGTAAAGCCCCTCCATAGCAGCAAGTTTCATAGGTTGAGTCTTTGCCACAACTTGTGCAGAGGTATGGCCTGTTACCATAAGCATAATTATGGCAAATGTTCCAAACCAAGCGGCATACTTAATGCTCTTTAGAGAGAACTCTATATCCCTCTTTTTGAGCAGATACCAAGATGAGACAGCAATTACCACCACAGAGGCAATCAAAAATCCGCTCAACATACTGTGTGTAAACTTTGTAAGAGTTACAGGAGAGAATACTATAGACCAGAAATCTACCATCTCATTCCTTGCCGTATCGGGGTTAAACTCCACACCTATCGGGTGCTGCATCCAGCCGTTTGCTGTAAGAATCCAGTAGGCAGAGAGGCAAGCTCCAATAGCTGTAAGCCAGGTAGATATAAGGTGGAAACGCTTGCTTACTTTATCCCATCCAAAGTACATTACCGCAAAGAATGTGCTCTCCATAAAAAAGGCGAAGATTCCCTCTATCGCTAAAGGAGCACCAAAAATATCCCCCACAAACCAGGAGTAGTTGCTCCAGTTTGTGCCAAACTCAAACTCCAAAATAATACCCGTTGCTATACCACAGGCAAAATTTATGGCAAAGATTCTGCTCCAGAATTGAGTTGTCTTTTTCCAGAACTCATCATTGCTCCGGTAATACTTAGTCTCAAAAAAGGCTACTAAAAAGCCCAGTCCCAGCGTAAGCGGAACAAACAGCCAATGATACATTGCAGTAAGTGCAAACTGTAGTCTTGAGGCTTGGATTAAGGAAGATGTGAGTAACATAATATTATTTTGTTAAGTTTTCTAAAACGTGTTCCGCCTTCTGCTGCGGAGTATCATACTTGCTCAGCTCAGGCTTGAAAAAGAAGAGCCGTAGCACAAGAAACATAATTATCAGCTTGATGAATATAATTATCCAAAGAGAACGCCCCACCTGCATACTTCTAAATCCGTCTGCATAAAAATTATAAACTCTCCTAAAAATATTCATAGGGCACTATTGTTATGTTATTTTTTGCGGCTATCGGTGGTAAATATAGTAATAATTGTTTAGAAAAAATCTAAAATAGCCACCAAATTACAAGAATATTTTTGGCTCAATTTTTGATTACATTTGCAATACTGTCATTCTGAGCGCAAGCGAAGAATCTATTGTAGAAGCACTACTGTCATTCTGAAGCCTGCCCTGAGCCTGCCGAAGGGCGTAAGCGAAGAATCTATTGCGGAAGCACTACTGTTATTCTGAGCGCAAGCGAAGAATCTATTGTGTAAGCACTACTGTCATTCTGAGCAAAGCGAAGAATCTATTGTGTAAGCAATGCTGTAAAAAAGAAAAGAAACAACATAAAACACTGATAATATGAAAAATAGAGAGAATATCAATAACGGCGTAGATGCCGGCAGAAGAAAAATGCTAAAAACCGCCGGCTTTCTCACATTGGCACTAATGGCAGGCGGAGCACTAAAAAAGATAGATGCCGCCTCAGATGCAGCCACCAAGGCCGCAGGCTCTTTTACCTCCCCTCAGCAACAGCAGAGAATCAAAAGGAGAGTAAAGTTTTTGCAGGAAAATTGCAGCGTGCACAAACAGGCAGAATTGCTCAAAGCCAAGAAAAAGGTTGACATAGAGCCTTGTAACCTCTGCATAGAGGCCTGTCCTATCAAGCCGGAAAAGGCAATTGTTGCAGTAGATGTAAAGGAGAACTCTAAGTTCAAGATGCCTAAGCTAATAGAGGAAAAGTGTATTGGCTGCGGCCGCTGCCTAAGAGTCTGCCCTCAAACCCCAAAGGCCTGGGAGCTCTGGGACCTCACCAACAACAAGAAACTCCTATAGGCAAGACTTTCACACAAACAAAAAGGCATAAAAAAATACTAAACAAAATTGTTTAGTATTTTTTTAACGATTAGTAAATCTTTCCTTTTTTGTGGCATTTCATTTTCCTTTTTTGTGGTAAAACTGTATCTGCCAAATTTGGAAAAGCGTAAATCTGCGCCCTTAAAATCTTTGGAAAAGCGTATAAAATTACTTGCATTTTTCTTGGAAAAGCGCAAATCTGCATCAAAATCCAAGTTATATTAAAAATAAAAATAGGGAGGCGAGAACAGATTTCAACCTCCCTATTTCTATATGGTATTATCCTTTATTTTTTAACAATTGTAGTTCCCCAATCGGACGGATTGATAGAGTTCCACTCAATATCTTTGTAAAAGTAAGTTACTCCTGTATTTTTGATATACAATGTATTCAATGTGCCTTCCTGCGGCCAAGCGAGTATATAGTAATATCCGGCAGTAGAAGGGCTGACATCTAAAGTTGTTAATTTGTTGTTATGGCAATAGAGTGTCTCCAATTTGCTGTTTTTACTAAGATCTAAACTCGTTAGCTGATTGCCTGAGCAATAAAGATACTCTAAGTTAGGATTATTATTTATATCTATACTTGTTAACTGATTATTTCCTAAATTTATTCTTTTTAATACAGGGTTCTCACTTAAATCTATAGTTGCTAATTGAGTATTAGTAGAATAAAGGGCCTTTAAAGCAGAAGCGCCTTTGAGATTTAAAGAGGTTAATGGATTATGAGAGCATTCAAGTTGATATAACTCACTATTTTTACTGATATCTATACTTGTTATTTGATTAAAATGGCAAGTTAACCATCCCAATACCGGATTCTTACTTACATCTATCTCTGTTAATAGATTTCCTGCACAATGTACGTCAGTTAAATTAGGGCAATCGGTAAGATCCAAACTTGTCAGTTGATTAACCGCACATTCGATATCAATTAAAGCAGTACAACCACTAATATTTAGACTTGCAAGTTTATTTTCACCGCAATAGAGCTTTTTTAATTTTGATAAGCCTTGTATATCCAAACTCGTTAAATCTCCAATTAGTGAGACATCATTAACAAAATCGTAATCTCCACAACAGTATAGCTCCTCAAGGTTTTTAAAGTACCTGATACCTTTAAGAGATTTAACCTTTTTCTGATAAGTGTTTACATTAATTATTGTAACGGCTTTAGCCTCTGCATAACTTATCTTGCCATCGCCATTTGTGTCAAAATTCTCTACACAATACTGCTCAAAATTGAGATCTTCAAATATGATAGCCCGCTCACTTAACTCCTTTACCAGATATAGTTCGGTAGTGGCAATATTCTCAATATCAATGCCGTATATATCATTTTTATCTGTTTCCAAATAATAAGTATATTGGTTGGTCTTTGATATAGGTGCAAAGGTTAGATATAAATCTGCATCCAGTTTACCATTAGTCACCTTTGTATTAATCTTTATATCAGAGGGAGTTATAGTTATTCCTCCCGATAGGGCTACCTTTACCGCTCCACCAACATTATCACCACTAAAGGTTAAACTCAAAGCACCGGAATAATCGGCATCGGTGATTAAAGTCCCCTTAGCAAATCTAAAAATAGTGCAAAGTGGAGAAAAAGACAAATCACCTATAGCAGAACTACTTACAGTTGCAGTAGCTGATAGTATATCGGTTGTAGGCAAGCTCTCTAAAGTGCCGCTCTGGTTTTTAAAATCGTATGAAAGAGCTGTGGAATATGGATAGATGGCAGTAAGTGTCCCTGCCGGAAAGGAAACCGCTTCATCTACTGCAAAAAGAGCAGAATGACCATTGTCGGTAATAGTACCGGTTTGGGTAAACTTATAAATAGCAGAGCCATTTGAGACTGCAATCTGATCACCTGCTATCCACTTAACTTTTAACTTATTATCGGCAAAGGAGTAGAGAGTTTTGGTCTCAGACTCCCCACCATTTATATTGGCCTTTAAAAGAGTAATACCCACCTCTTTCTTAATTATTGAATCCTCTTTGCTACAACTGCTAAAAGCCGCCAAAGAGATCAGGCACAAAATCGCAAAGGATAGCAAGTTGTGTTTTATATCTATTCTGTTCATAATATTCATTTTATAGTTAATTCGTTTATCTACAAGTTATTTTATATTTCGCGTCCATTTCTGTCTCCAATATTTCCATCTTTAAGTACCGTAACATTGCAAGTGGCGCTCTTATCCCCACATTTTGCTGTAATTACAGCCTTTCCAACTCCCACAGCTTTAATTGTACCATTGGTAATAGTTGCAACACTGTTGTTTGAACTGCTCCAAGTAACAATTTTGTTTGTAGCATCAGTTGGAATTATGGTAGCTGTAATGGTTTTAGAGGCTCCGCTTTTTAAAGTAACATTAGTTTCACTTAAAGATATAGATGTTACCGCAACGAGTTTCTTTACAGTGATTTTTATAACCGCTCTTTTGCCACCGCAAGTAGCTGTTATATCTACACTTCCGGCTGCAATAGCAGTAACAAGCCCCGCAGGAGATACGGTAGCTATAGAGCTGTTAGAGCTGCTCCAACTAACAGTTTTATCTGTAGCGTTAGAAGGAGTTATGGTAACTGTAAGTTGAACGGTATTACCTACAATAAACTCCCCAAATCCACTCGGTAGCGAGACAGAAATCGCGGTAACAGCAACATTAGAGGGAGTGATAGGCCCATTTTTATCCCCTTCACAAGAGAGCATAAAAAAGACAATAAGTGGCAACAAGAATTTAAAAATCCTCATAGTTTTTAATAATTTAGTTTAGGCGGCCGGCTTACAAAACCGCTGATTTACAAAAAGAAGAAAGTGGAAGCCTCTTGTTGTTTAACTCTTTCAGCTACAACAAAACACCTTCAGTTTTCATTTCAACCGCAAAGAAAATCATTTTTAGAAAAACCTGCAAACTTTTCTCAACATTCAAGAAAGATGCCGTAATTTTGCACAAGAGCCCCCACAGGCGAATTTATGAGCCTTCGCGACTGATAAGTCATTTTTTTACGCCACTAAGATTTTGGGGAGAGAATAGGTTTTTGCAAAACGCTTCTCTTATAATGCCTTTGCTTTGTAGGCTTTTAGGGTGTTTTGCATTAGGGAGACTATGGTCATTGGCCCTACGCCGCCGGGCACCGGAGTTATGTAGCTGCATTTTGGTGCAACTGCATCAAAATCAACATCTCCCACAAGGCGGTAACCGCTCTTGCGGCTCTTGTCCTCCACCGAGTTTATCCCCACATCCACTATTATAGCCCCCTCCTTAACCATATCTGCACTTACAAAGTTAGGAATGCCAAGTGCAGCCACAATTATATCGGCCTCACGAGTATATTTTGCCAAATCTTTGGTTCTGCTATGGCACATAGTAACTGTACAATCACCCGGTATTCCCTTCTGGGAGAGCAGATTAGCCATAGGGCGGCCTACTATGTTACTGCGGCCAAGCACAACGCAGTTCATTCCGGCTGTATTTATCTTGTACTCCTTTAGCAAAGTCATAATTCCCATTGGAGTTGCGGGCAAAAAGGTCTCCTCGCCCAACATCATCTTTCCTGCCGATTGCGGATGGAATCCATCTACATCCTTATCTGGCGAAATGGCTGCTATAACTGCTTGTGGGTTAATGTGTTTTGGAAGCGGAAGCTGAACTATCAGCCCATCTATGGAGCTGTTGGCATTTATATCGTTTACAATCTTTATAAGCTCCTCCTGTGTAGTGGTTTCAGGCAGACGTAGCACATCGCCGGCAAAACCTACCTCCTTGCAGGATTTATCCTTGTTTGCCACGTATGTCTGACTGGCAGGATCGTTTCCAACAAGTATTGCTGTAAGTGCAGGGCGGCGCCCTCCGTTCTTTACTATCTGCTCCACCTCGGCAGCAATCTCAGCTCTGAGCCTTGCGGCTGTAGCTTTTCCGTCTAAAAGCCTGTATTCCATATAATTATGCTATATTATCTTTTATCTATCGCAATGGTAATTCTTCCCCATCTCTTATCTTTTGCGCATACCGCCGGCCATACCCGCCATACGCCTCATAATTCCTCCACCGGCAACATTTTTCATAACCTTCTTTGTCTGCTCAAATTGCTTTATAAGGCGGTTTACCTCCACTATGGTGGTACCGCTTCCCTCTGCCAAGCGGCGGCGGCGGCTACCGTTTATAACCTCCGGATTCTCACGCTCAAAAGGAGTCATAGATTGAATAATGGCCTCAATCCCTTTGAATGATGAGTTATCCATATCCACATCCTTGATAGCCTTGCCCACTCCTGGAATCATAGAGGCCAAATCCTTTAAATTACCCATCTTCTTAATCTGCTGAATCTGAGCATAAAAATCGTTAAAATCAAACTGATTCTTGATAAACTTTTTCTTCAGCTTACGGGCCTCCTCCTCATTGTACTGCTCCTGTGCCCTCTCCACAAGGGTAACCACATCGCCCATACCCAATATACGGTCTGCAATACGCTCCGGATGGAATACATCCAATGTATCCAACTTCTCGCCGGAGGAGATGAACTTAATTGGCTTGTTTACTACCGCTTTGATTGAGAGTGCCGCACCGCCTCTGGTATCGCCATCTAACTTGGTAAGTACAACTCCATCAAAATCAAGCACATCGTTGAATGCCTTGGCTGTCTCAACAGCATCTTGACCGGTCATTGAATCTACCACAAAGAGAATCTCAGATGGGTTGAGGCTCTTTTTAAGATTGCCAATCTCAGCCATCATCTGCTCATCTACCGCAAGGCGGCCGGCGGTATCCACAATTACCACATCAAACTGCTCCGTCTTGGCCTTTTTAACAGCATTCTCTGCTATCTTAACAGGGTTTTGAACTCCCTCCTCTGTATAAACCAATACATCTATTTGAGAGCCAAGCACTTTCAGCTGCTCTATAGCGGCAGGGC
Source organism: uncultured Bacteroidia bacterium (assembly GCA_902797895.1). Classification (GTDB taxonomy): domain Bacteria; phylum Bacteroidota; class Bacteroidia; order Bacteroidales; family UBA932; genus Egerieousia. The sequence goes on from CADBUS010000080.1 coordinate 9,214, forward strand.
GGTAAACATCGCCTGCCACAAGCATAACCCTCTTGCCGCGCTTATTTTTGAGCTGATTAGCCAGTTTTGCGCTAAAGGTTGTCTTACCGGAACCCTGCAGACCAGAAACCAAGACAATCCCCGGAGCCCCTTTTAGATTTATATCGGTGGCCTGGGAGCCCATCAGTTTGGCAAGCTCATCGTGAACAATCTTCACCATCATCTGGCCCGGCTTCACAGATTTCAAAACCTCCTGGCCTAAAGCCGCCTGCTTAACATCGTCACAGAAACTCTTTGCTACCTTGTAACTTACATCGGCCTCAATCAATGCCCTGCGTATATCCTTTAAGGTCTCAGAAACATTTACCTCGGTAATCTTCCCCTCTCCTTTCAAAATTCTGAAAGAGCGGTCTAACCTGTCTATCAAATTCTCAAACATATCTCAACTCTCTTATTTACAATCTATTTTGAATTTTATTTTCTTTTTGCAGGCTCTCTCTGCCTTACTTTGCTTTCTCAAAAAGCCCCTCAAAAATAGCGTATTAAATTTTATTTCAAACACTATCTTTATTGCGACAGATATTTTCTGAACTCTATCTACCTAAAAATCATCTGAATAATAGGCCTTTGCTATTGGCTTTTGATTGTAGCGCATTGCCATTACCTGCCCGTATGCTCCTGCCGAGTGAATTGCCACAATATCTCCCCTATTTGTTTGAGGCAGTAAGGCTGCGCGAGCAAACTTGTCGCTACTCTCACATATCGGCCCAACTACATCGTAACACTCTGGTTTTCC
>CADBUS010000081.1 GCA_902797895.1 uncultured Bacteroidia bacterium
CCCTTACGCATACCGATAAAATCTATCTTGGTATTAGTCAAGAAATTGCGTGTAGCTTTACCCTCAAATACAATATTCTTGTTACGTGATAGTCTTGCCTCAAATACCAACCTTGTAATAAAGATGGAGGTTATGAGTGAAGTAATTATACCAAGAATCAAGGTTGTAGCAAAACCCTTGATTGGGCCTGTTCCAAATATAGCCAGCACAACTCCCACTATAAGGGTTGTGAAGTTACCATCTAAAATTGCAGAGTAGGCGTTGTTGTAACCATCTTTTACTGCAAGCCTTAGCTGCTTACCGGAGCGGAGCTCCTCCTTAATACGCTCATAGATAATTACATTGGAGTCCACTGCCATACCGAGCGTAAGTACAAGACCTGCTATACCCGGCAATGTAAGCACAGCCCCTATTGAGGCCAACGAGCCAATAAGGAATACTACATTGCAGATAAGGGCAACACAAGCTGCAACACCTGCGCCTCTGTAGAAGAAGAGCATATAGAGCAGCACCAGAATAAATGCAATAAGGAAAGAAATCAAACCGGCATTGATAGACTCCTGGCCCAAAGAAGGACCAACCACCTGCTCCTGAACTATTGTTGCCGGAGCCGGCAATTTACCAGATTTGAGCACGTTGGCAAGGTCTGTTGCCTCATCTACCGTAAAGTTTCCGGTAATCTCGGAGTTTCCACCGGTAATCTTTGCATTTACTCTCGGATATGAGTAAACCATACCATCCAATACAACTGCAATGCAGCGGTCTATATTCTCGGCGGTAAGGTTAGCCCAAGTCTTTGCACCTGTTGGGTTCATACTCATTGTTACACAAGGCATTCCACCTGTGCTACGGTATGATATGCTTGCATCTGTTATACAGGTTCCGTCCAAAGGAGCCTTGCCGTCTCTCAAAGCGCTCTTAATGGCAATAAGCTCATAATAGGTCTCTGAATCATCTGTTGCCTTAACACTCCACATAGGAACAAGTTCCGGAGGGAGAACTGCCTTAACTTCAGGCAAATTCAGATATTTGTTAATGGTTGCAGTATCTTTGTAGTGAGCCCTACCGATGCAGGCTCCGCCAAGAATCTGATTATTGTATATGCTTGGCTGAAGTAGATAGAAAAGAGGATTCTGCTTGGCGTATGCCTTCTCATCAATAGAGAGGGAATCTGCTGCAGTAATCTCTTTTTTAAGGGCATCCGTAACGCTCAACGAGTCTGCCTTTGCAGCCTCAGCAACCTCCTCTGTTTGCTCCGGAACACTCTCTAAACTTGCAAGATGCTCTCTTATTATGGCATTTGCCTGCTGAAGCGTTCCAAACACCTCGCCATTCTCAAAAGTTGGCCAAAACTCCAAAGAGGCAGTACCCTGAAGCAGCTTTCTGACACGCTCAGGCTCCTTAACACCAGGGAGCTCAACAAGAATTCTGCCCGAATTTCCCAACTTCTGAATGTTAGGAGAGGTTACGCCAAAGCGGTCTATACGGCTTCTGAGCACCTGGAATGAGTTGGAGATTGCACTCTCCGCCTCGCCCCTCAGAATTGAAATAACCTCGGAGTTTGCTGTCTCAGGCTTAACCTTATCTCTAAGCTCATAAGTTCCGAATATAGAGGAGAGTCTCTGATTTGGAGCCACCTCGTTCCAAGCCTGCTCAAAGAGTGTTATAAAATCCTGACGGCTGCTAACCTCCCTCTCTTGAGCAAGAGCGAGAGCCTTTTGGAACTCCTCAGACTGATTGTTGTTTGAAAGGGCCTTGATAAGATCTCTGAGCTGCACCTGGAGCATAATATTCATACCTCCCTTAAGGTCCAAGCCGAGCTTTATCTCCTTATCCTTTACCTCTTTATAGGTATAACCCAAGAATACCTTCTTGGATGTTATCGAGTCTAAAAAATACCTATTTCTTATCTTGTAAACAGAGTCTAAGTAGTTTGCCCTATCGCGCTCCAACACACGGTTGAACTCGGGCTTAAGTTTCTCTGTTTCAATAGCTTTGGCTGCAAAAGCCTCTGCCTTTTTCTCCTGATGCCTTGTAGCCCACGTAAACGAAAGCTGATACAGACAGGCTGCCGCTATCAAGATTGCCAATACTCTAAAGAGCCCTTTATTTTGCATTTTAATCTGTTTTTAATAATAGGGTGCAAATGTACAATTTTTTCGCAAAAAATAAAGTATTTCATACCTTTGCCAATTATGAAATCTTTTTATCAAAAGCGGCGTATGCGGCTACTGCTACTCTGTGCAGTGGCTGTATTCTGCTCTGCTCAACTATTTTCCCAGCAGAGCAATATCACTCAAAAGAGGGCCGATTCACTATATAGAGCATATCAGTTTTCAAAAGCTAAAGAGCTATATAAAAGCCTGTCAGACAGCGCATCAGCAAATCAGAAGCAGTTGTTTGAGCTACGCGCCATAGCCTGTGAGAATGGCGAGGTTATGTTGGGTTTTGTCTCCTCTCCAAAGGTGGTTGCAACCAAGAGACTCTCAAAAGCAGACTTTTTTCTCCACTATCCGCAAATCTCCTCTGTGGGGCAGTTTGTATATGCGCCCGAGGCCATTAAGCAGAGTTCAGATACCCTCTTCTTGGCTGGCAACACTAACTCTCTCTATTACAGTGCAAAAGATGATTCGGGCTGCTGGAATATCTATCGTGCAGAAAAGGGCGAAGGCGATATTTGGGGCATTCCCAAAAAGCTGAGCAGCAATATAAACTCTGCCGGCAACGAGCTTTTTCCTTTTATCTCTCCCGATGGTTCCAAGCTCTTCTTCTCATCAAATGGCCACGCAGGAGCAGGGGGCTATGACCTATATGTGAGCAACTTAAACCCTCAGAGCGGCGAGTGGGAGGCAGCAAGCAACTTGGGATTTCCCTACTCCTCTCCGTCAGACGATTTCTTCTTTTATGTTACTCCCGATGGAAAATATGCCGCCTTTTCATCAACACGAAGCATTGACAATCCCGATTCACAAAACAGCAAGACAACAGATATTATAACATATCTCGTTGAATATGAGGATGAACCTATAACAAGACGTGCCACACCGGAGGAGGCCGCGGAGATTGCACTATTGAAAATAAAGGGAGCAAAAAGTTCCAAACCCCAAGAGAGTACCACTGTATCTGCTCAAACAGATGACTATTCAAGAATAAGCCACAAACACAGAGAGCTTATGAAGCAGGTACAGCAACTTGAAAACCAGCAGAATAAAAGAAGAAGTGAGTATGCCGCACTCTCTGAACAGGCAGCAGCCTTGAGCCCTGAGGACACACTCTCAGCAAAGAATATTGCCAAATCTTTGAGCGCCCTCACACAAAGCATAGGAGACGCAGAGACTCAGATACTCTCTTTAAGACAAGAACTTAAAGAGGTTGAAATTGCCATAAGGCAGATAGAGGACAACTTTTTAGCAAAGGGGTTTGTTGTTCCGGCAAGGGCAGAAAAGGCGGAAGGGGTTAAAGATATTGACCAGGAAGAGGTTTCAAATTTGGACTACCTGCTTACAAGCAAGGCAAATATTACAGAGCTTACTGATTTTGAAATGGTTCAGCCGGAGCCGGGAACCGCCAAAAAAGGGAGCGGCAAGCAGCAAAGTACCAAAAATACCAAAAAGCAGACAGGCAAAAAGGGCAAAAATGCAAAGGAGGCATCTTACAATGTTGTTATAAGCGGCTTTTCAAGTCTGCCTGCGGATATTATGAGTATAGTAAAGGGGACCGGCAAAGATATAGCCAAGATTTCAATATTTGGTGAGCCTCAATATTATGTTATAGGCCCTTTCAGTAAAATGGCCGAAGCACAAAGCCTTGCAACAAAACTTAAAGCCGCCATTGGTAACTCCTCTTCTGAACAGATAAAGATAGAGGAGATAAAGAGAGCAAATAAGTAATTTTTTGCAGCAGCCGCGTTTGTATCTTCTCAGATTTTACTATATTTGCACTCCTTAAACAGAGTTCAGCCTCTGAAAAGCACTTTGGTGAGGTGGGAGAGTGGCTGAATCCAGCAGTTTGCTAAACTGCCGAACCAGTTTACGGTTCCGCGAGTTCGAATCTCGCCCTCACCGCCAACCAAAAAGAAGGCCGCGCAAGCGGTCTTTTTTTTGCTGAAGTCTCCCGAAAAGAGCTCGCTATTGAAGGGAGACAAAGCAAAAAAAAGAAAAGCCGAGCAAAGCGAGCGGTTTCTTTTTGGTTGAAGCGCCCCCCGCCGGGAAGGCGGTGCGAGAATGCACAGCAAAGCGAGCAAAATCTCGCAGCTTTGCGAGAATGCACAGCACAGCGAGCAAAATCTCGCCGGAACTACTCCCCTATTCTGGAGTTCATATCACTCTTTTGGGTTTGAGCCCTCTTTCCTCTGCC
>CADBUS010000082.1 GCA_902797895.1 uncultured Bacteroidia bacterium
ACGCCTGTTATCTCTTATACATACTGCCGTTACAACATTGTGAGATTTGCCGCCAAGAGAACTTATCATATCAATAGCCTCCGCGCGCTCTTTAGGCTTGCCCAAAATTTGATTGCCGAGTATAACCACCGTATCTGACGTTATAAGAATATGGTTATCAGCTAAATAGCCATTCGTGGTACCAAGGGTTGCACAGCCGTAGTAGTGGAGCGACTTCTCTTTACAGATATATTCGGCCACCTCAAAAGAGGAGAGAGAGGAGGGGTAGCTCTCGTTATAGTCTGCCACGCTTCCCTGATAGAACGTGATACCCAACTGCGCAAGCAACTCCCTCCTTCTGGGAGAGGCAGAGGCGAGTATAACTTTCTTGTCCTCAAGCCTTTCTGCAAGTGGAGAGAGTTGCTTTAGATTACTTTTTGCCATACATTTTATGGAACTCCTCATCTATATTATGCCTCCAGGCCTGGTAGAGTGCAGGGTTAAGATTCCATTTTCCCTGCACCTTAAGCACCTGCTCTATAATATCTCTTACGCATCCCTTGCCTCCGGGGCGATGGGAGATATAATCGGATACGGCCTTTACCTCCTCCACCGCATCGGCAGGGCATACAGCAAGGCCGCATCTTTGCAGCACAGGAATATCCGGCAAATCATCTCCCACATATACAACCTCCTCCGGAGCAAAGTTATTGCGCTTGCAATAATCCTCAAACACAGGTAGTTTGTCTTGTGCATCCATAATAACCTCGTGAGCCAAAACAGGGTAGAATCTCTTATAGATAGATTGGCTTCTGCCCCCTGTAATTATTGCAAGATGATAGCCGCACATATAGGCTATTCTCATACCGAGCCCATCTTTTGAATCAAAGGTGCGCAAAAGATCTCCGTTCTCCGGCAAACAAATGATGTCCCCGTTTGTGAGGACACCATCTACATCAAAGGCAAACGCCTTTATTTTGTGGAGTTTAACCTTATAGTTACTCATCTTAAAATTAGTCTTGATAAACTATATCAAGGTCTGCCTTTACATTCTTGTAGAAATCTAAAGCGGAGGTTGGGCAGCACTCTTTGATATAGAGATAACGCTCTGAGTTCCAAGCCTTGCTCCTCTCTGTGAATATAACAGCAGAATCTATAAAGCTCTCACTTCTGAGAGAGTCTATAAGCAACAGATAAGACTCAATTATAAAGGCAGCCATTTCGCAAACTCTGCGTGCGTGGAAATCTACATACTCCTCAGGCTTACCCTCCAACATCTTAACAGCTTCCTCAAACTGAGCGGTCATTTCAACAAGTTGAGCCTTAACCTTTTCTAACTTCTTTTGAGCATCAGGGCAGGCGGCTGCAACACTATCGCTAACCTTAATCTCAACACTCTCATACTCCTGCCTTATCATCTCCAAATATGAACCTGTGGTTACATATCTTATGGCTGCAACAGTCTGGAGCTGAGAGGTTCCCTCATATATTGTAGTAATTCTTGCATCGCGATAGAGCCTCTCTACAGGGTACTCTTTCATATAGCCGCTACCGCCGTGAACTTGTATGGCATCGTAGGCGTTCTGATTGCAGAACTCGCTGGAAGTCATCTTCAAAAGCGGAGTGAGCATATCTGCATAGCGCGAGTATTTCTTGTTCTCCTTTCTCTCCTCCGGAGTGAGTTTTCTATCGGGAGTAACAAGGGCATTGAGAGCCTTGTATATATCTACAAAACGAGAGGTCTCATAGAGTATTGCTCTGGAAGCCTGCAATTTAGCCTTCATAAGACCAAGCATTTCCACCACAGCAGGGAACTCTATAATCTTTTTGCCAAACTGTTCTCTCTCATTGGCATATTTAAGCGCCTCGCGATAAGCTGCCTCAGATATTCCAACGCTCTGGGCACCAACGCCAAGGCGAGCGCCGTTCATAAGGCTCATAACATACTTTATAAGGCCCATCTTTCTGTCTCCCACCAACTTGGCAGGAGCGTTCTTGAATACGAGCTCGCAGGTAGGGGAGCCGTGGATACCGAGCTTGTTCTCTATTCTGCGTACGGTAACTCCGCCCCACTTTTTATCGTGAACAAAGTATGAGAGACCGCGAGCATCTGCGGTACCGGCCTCGCTTCTTGCCAAAACAAGTTTAATATCGGCATCGCCGTTGGTAATAAATCTCTTAACTCCGTTAAGCATCCAGATTCCCTTGGCTTCGTCGTATGTAGCTTTTAGCATAACAGCCTGCAAATCAGAGCCTGCATCCGGCTCGGTAAGGTCCATTGAGCAGGTCTCGCCCTTGTTGATTCTTGGCAAAAACTCTCTCTTAATCTCCTCAGAAGCAAACTCGGCGATGGTCTCTGCGCAATCTTGCAATCCCCAAATGTTTGCATATCCGGCATCGGCTCTGCCCACAATCTCAGCTGCCATAACATACGGTACCATAGAGAAGTTGAGACCATTGTATCGTCTTGGGAGTGCAATGCCATATACACCGGCTTTGGTTAGAGCCTCCTGATTCTGCTTTGTCCCCTCTGCGTAGGTAACTCTGCCGTTTTTGCATACAGGGCCGTCTATATCAACCTGTTCTGCATTTGGAGCTATGATTGAGCCGCAGATATCTCCAATAATCTCCATCACCTTATCGTATGAATCGAGTGCATCCTCAAGATTTCTCGGAGCATCGTCATACTTTCCATAATCTTTGTAGTTATCCTCTTTAAGCTCAACAATCCTCTTCATCATTGGGTTTGAGAGCTGGAACTTAAGATCTTTGTTATCTGTATAAAAATTAGCCATTTGTACTCCTCCTATTTGCTATGTTTCTTATATGCGGCAATCATCTTTGGTACAACATCGTTGAGGTCTCCTATAATAGAATAGTCTGCTATCTTGTGGATAGGGGCCTCAGGATCGTTATTGATTGCAATTATAATTTTGCTCTGGTCCATACCTGCGGTGTGCTGGATAGCTCCGCTCACGCCAACGCAGATAATTAGTTTAGGCCTTACGGTAACACCTGTCTGGCCAATCTGGCGGGCATTCTCCACAAAGCCTGCATCTACCGCAGCGCGGCTTGCCCCCACCTCGGCGCCAAGAGTTTTGGCAAGTTCAAACACAAGCGAGAAATTCTCTTTGCTGCCAACTCCGTATCCGCCATCTACAAGAATCTGCGCACTCTTTATATCTATTTTGCGCTCCTCAATCTCCCTCTTTATAATCTCCACAGCAAAATCGCTGTCAACAAGTATCTTGCTTGTATCCAATATGTTGATTTTTCCATCAACAGCCTTTGCAAGCGGCTCCTTCTTCATAACACCCTCTCTGACGGTGGCCATCTGAGGACGATGTTCAGGATTCACAATTGTAGCTATTATATTTCCGCCAAATGCAGGACGTATCTGATAGAGCAGCTCTTTATACTCCTTGCCGCTCTTTGGATCTTGATGGTCGCCAATCTCCAAAGAGGTACAGTCTGCCGTAAGGCCGCTCTTTAGGGCGCTGGAAACTCTTGGAGCAAGGTCTCTGCCCACTGTAGTTGCGCCAAAGAGAGCTATTTGCGGCTGCTCGTTGTTGAATACGCGCAACGTAATTGCGGTGTATGGGAGTGTTCTGTAGTGTAGCAGCCTTGGCTCATCTGCAAGATGCACAACTTTGGCACCGTAACTAAATAGCTCATTTGCAAGATGTTTTACATTTGAGCCTATAAGCAGTGCCTCAACATCAACTTTGAGAGTGGCGGCAAGTTGCCTTGCCTTTGTTAAGAGTTCTAAAGAGACATCGCAAATTTTACCCGATTCGGTCTCTGCAAATACTATAATGTTGTTCATAATTGTTCTGTTTTAGGTTAACCAATCTCGTGATTTGCCATAAGCTCTGCTATAAGAGAATCTATATCTGCCTCTGAATCAGAGAGAACTTTAGATTCCTTGGCCTTAAATACAATGCTTTCAACCTTCTTCACCTTGGTAGGTGAGCCGGCAAAACCATAGCTATTCTCATCGCCTCCTACATCATCAACAGTCCACTCCTGAATTTTGAGGAAAGGCTTCTCATCTGTGGAGATGAGGTACTTGCCCTGGTTTGCAGGATCTTTCTCCTCGTTAGGAGTGCGTGCATATTTGTACTTGAGCAGATTCTTTGCATTGCGAGGGCGGCACTGTGCAGCTGTGGCGTGTACCGTTATAAGGCAAGGGAGGATGGAGGTAACCACCTCAATACCACGTTCAAGCCTTCTGAGAATAGTTATCTTGCTCTCTGTAAGCTCTGTAATCTCCTCTGCGTATGTGATTTGTGGAATATTCAATTTTTCAGCCACCTGTGGCCCAACCTGAGCGGTATCGCCATCTATGGCCTGGCGGCCTGCCAATATAATATCCGGATTCATCTTTTTTACAGCCTGAGATATTGCGTATGAGGTGGCAAGTGTATCTGCACCGGCAAAACGCCTGTCTGTAAGCAATATACCGCCGTCTGTACCGCGGAAGAGCCCTTCTCTGATAATCTCTGCAGCGCGGAAAGGCCCCATCGTTAGTATAAATATCTCGGAACCCGGGAATTTGTCTTTAATTCTAAGAGCCTGCTCAAGAGCATTCATATCCTCCGGATTGAAAATGGCAGGCAGGGCAGCTCTGTTCACTGTGCCCTCAGGTGTCATAGCATCTTTGCCAACATTCCTTGTATCAGGCACCTGCTTGGCAAGAACTACAATTTTGAACTTTTTATCCATAATTTACTACTGATTTTACGACTTTGATTTTGAGTTGTTGAAACCTATAGGTATCTCGTTTGAGGCCTCAGAGCTATCGTGAAGAGCAATAGGGCCAAACTTATCCTCGTATTTTCTTACATTCTCCGCTATGGCTTCCGCAAGGCGCTTTGTGTTCTCAGGAGTCATAATAACTCTCTCTGTAACAATGGCTTTTGGAATACCAGGGAGAATCTTCAGAAAGTCTATCACAAACTCGTTTGGAGAGTGGGTGATAATGCTCAGGTTGCAATAAGAACCTTTGGCCACCTCCTGCGGCAGCTCAATATCTATATGATTTTTCTCTTCCATTGTGCACTTTTATGTAAGTGCGCAAAGATAGTAAAAATATCTCTATTTTGATTGCCGCTTTTTTAGTCTGAGCAGCTGCTCCTCTGCCTTGATTTTGCGGAAGATGTTCGTAACAATCTCCTCTACAAGGCTTCCCTTGCTGTAATCGGCAGGGCAGATGTAGTTTACACGATTTTGTTTGAGAAGCAGTTCGGCTATCTGCTTTTTCTTCTCCTGCTTTGGATTATATACGGCTATAGAGGTGCCTCCGAGCTGGCGTGTAAGTTTCATACAAGGAACATCGGTCTCTCCATCGCCAAAGTAAATCATATTGGAGAAATAGACTCGTTTCTCCTCCTCCGGAACAGAGGCGTTGATTCTTTCGCTATCGTGAATATTGAGAATACCCTTGTTTATTTTGAATAGAAACTGGGTTTTGTTGGTATAGTTTACCGCTGCCGCCGGCCAAATAGCTTCTCCTTTCTTGTTGTAGTAGTAGGAGCTTGCAAACATAGCCTTGAACTCTTTTGCAATTTTTGTCCCCTCCAAAATCTCAAGCAATCCGGAAGAGTTTATGTAGTGCTCCACAATAACACCCTCTTGCGC
>CADBUS010000083.1 GCA_902797895.1 uncultured Bacteroidia bacterium
GCGTTCATAATAAATACGATTATGAGCTTCAGCACCACATTTATAACATCTACGTATGCATATATTCCCATCCGCTCGTGGGCTATTATACTCGCCACGTATGGCACCTGCATAATATTCAGCAGCAGAGCAATAATGGTGGTCTGATATACCACATTGGCAGCCAACACCCTATCGGGAGGCATAACAAGCCTGTTGTTCACATACCAAAGCCCAATGGATTCTGCAAGAACAAAAACAAGCACCGCCATCCAAAAGTGAACAACAATAGCGGAGTCAAAGGTTGTTTTTAGCTGCTGCTTATCCTTTTTGCCGAGCGAGTAGGTCAGAAAGCGGGAAGTTGCTCCATACATTGCAGAGTTCAGAGAGGCAAAGAGAGCAACAAAACTGCCCACAACTCCATAAAGGCCGTAATCCTCCTGCCCAAGAGCCTGCAATACAACACGGGAGGTGTAGAACCCTATTATCATAACGATAAACATTCTGATATAGAGCATCATAGAGTTTTTTGCTATTCTCCTGTTGTCTGACACCTCCGCCATTTGCTTATAAGCTCCAGTAATTTAGCTTTTTGATTTTATTTCTGTATTGCCCCTTCACATCTACAAACACTCCGCCCTTTTTGCAAATCTTTACGAAATCGGCCTCCTTGAATGTGGCAAACTGTTTATGGGCAACCGCTGCCACAATGGCATCATACCCCTTGCCTATTTTTGAAATCATAGATATGCCATACTCATCCTTTACCTGCTCCGCAGAGGCGTTTGGATCATAAACCTGCGGCTTAACTCCGTAGCTCTCAAGCTCTTTCACAATATCTACCACCTTGGAGTTGCGGATATCTGAAACATTCTCCTTAAAGGTAATACCGAGTACAAGCACCTTTGCATCTTTTATGTGCATTCCTGCCTTTATTATCTCTTTTACCAACTTTTTGCCGATGTAGCCACCCATAGAGTCGTTTACAAAACGGCCGGCATTTATTATCTGAGGGTGATATTTGAGCCTGTTTGCCTTATGCACAAGATAATATGGATCTACCCCTATGCAATGGCCACCCACCAATCCCGGATAGAATTTTAAGAAATTCCACTTTGTGCCGGCAGCCTCCAAAACATCGTAGGTGTTGATTCCAATTCTGCCAAAAATTATGGAGAGCTCATTCATAAGAGCAATATTCACATCCCTTTGGGTATTCTCTATTATCTTGGCCGCCTCCGCTACCTTAATGGATGGTGCGCGGTGCACCCCTGGTTTTACAACTGTCTCATATACAGCAGCAACTGTCTTTAACGAGGCATCATCGCAGCCGGAAACTATCTTTATTGTATTTGGCAGGGTGTGTACCTTTTCGCCCGGGTTTATTCTCTCCGGTGAGTAGCCTACCTTGAAATCTTTTTTGAACTTCAATCCGCTCAACTCCTCCAGCACAGGAATACAATCCTCCTCTGTGCATCCCGGATATACGGTAGATTCATACACTACATAATCCCCCCTTTTCAAAGCTCTTCCCACAACCTTGGTTGCCCCTATAAGAGGCTTCAAATCAGGCTCGTTAGCATCATCTATAGGGGTTGGCACAGCCACAACAAAAAACTGCACATCTTTAAGATCTTCCTCTTTGTTGGTAAAGAGAATATCTCTACCCTTAAATTCGGAGGCAGCGAGCTCTTGGCTCGGGTCTATTCCCTTTTTGAGCATTTGCACCTTTTTGGGGTTTATCTCAAAACCCACCACCTTAAACTTTTTTGCAAACTCCAATGCGAGCGGCAGGCCGACATAGCCCAAACCTATAACAGCGAGTTTTGCTCTCTTTTTCAAAAGGTTGGTAATCATATAAATATACTTTAATCTAATTTTTCAAATATTGAGTTTTTAGACCTGTATTCAGGCACAATCTCTTTCATCTTCTTAACCGCAGCTATGATATCAATCTTTGCAGCCAAATTTATAAGAGTTGCAACATCCTCTTTTACACTCTGATATGGGAACTCCCTAACCTTGGCCAAAAATATCTTCTTGTTTTGAGTTGGGAGGGTATTCTCTTTGTTATTGAGCAGCTCCTCAAAGAGTTTCTCGCCAGGGCGCAATCCGGTATATTCTATCTTTATATCCACATCGGGCGTATATCCTGCAAGCCGAATCATATTCTTTGCAAGCTCCGCTATCTTTACCGGCTCACCCATATCAAAGATAAATATCTCATACCCTTCTCCAAAGGCGGAGGCCTCAAGCACAAGGCAGCAAGCCTCTCTTATAGACATAAAATACCTTACAATATCTTTGTGGGTTACCGTAACCGGTCCCATTTTGAATATTTGCTTCTCAAACATCGGAATTACAGAACCATTGGAACCCAGCACGTTGCCAAAGCGAGTGGTAATAAATTTGGTCTTGCCCGCAACTTCGCCACCGAGTACTGCGCGAGAGAGCGACTGAGTATAAATCTCTGCAATTCTCTTGCTTGCTCCCATAACATTGGTAGGATTTACAGCCTTGTCTGTTGAGACCATAACCATCTTATCTACACCATATTTGAGAGCTAAAGTAGCCACATTTACAGTACCTTGCACATTCACCGCAATAGCCTCCGTAGGGTTATCTTCCATCATTGGCACGTGTTTATAGGCGGCTGCGTGATAGATTATGTCGGGAGCGGCATCTTTGATTATCTTTTCTAAACGCTCCCTATCTCTAACATCGCAAATGGCAAAGCTAAAGCGTTCTGCAACAGGGAGCTTACAGAGTTCGGTTTTAAGGTCGTGCATAGGAGTCTCCGCATTGTCTATCATCATAAGATGCTTTATATCAAACTCGGAGATTACTTTGCAGAGCTTGCTGCCTATGCTTCCGGCCGCACCCGTTACCAAAACACTCTTGCCTGCCAAAAAGCCGGCTATCTGCTCCATATCCACATCTATCTCTTTTCTGCCCAAAAGGTCTTCTATATTTATCTGTTTTACAGGCATCTGCAAAGCCCCCTGAGCTTCTTGCGATCTCTTTATTTCATCGGTATCGGGCATTGCATAAATTTTTAAACCCATTTCCAGAATAAATGGTAGAACAGTTTTGTTGTGGCTTAA
>CADBUS010000084.1 GCA_902797895.1 uncultured Bacteroidia bacterium
AATCGCAATAGCAAGAGCCCTTATGAAAGATGGCGGAATCTTAATTTTGGACGAGGCCACATCCGCCTTGGATGAAAAGACAGAAACAGCTCTTTTGCAGAATCTTGCCAGGGAGTATAAAGGCAAAAAGACAATAATCTTTATCTCCCACCGCAAAAAAGTGGTAGAGTTTGCAGATCAGATAATTACCTTATAGGAGCGCCTATTTGGTAGGGCTTTTTTCTAATATTTTGGTGTAGAACTCTTTAACCCTATCCCAGCGGTAGTAAGGGAATTGGTCTGTAGTTATGGGCAGCGTGGCCTCGTGTTCGTTAAGTAATACTTTGATAAGCACAGGAGCATTTGGCTTACCGTAGAAGATAAACTGCAAATTGCCGGCCTTTGGAATATAGAAGCAGACATTCCAAACATCTGCAACCCTCTCTATATCCGGCTCATACACTCCGGCCCCGTCTATATCCATAAGGCTGCACAGAGGCATAAGATTTGAATCGTGTCCAAATCTGAGAGTTGCTCCTCCACTAACTCTGCCGCTTGTTCCACAAGCTGCAATCACAGAATCGGCTGTAGATATGATATTTCTCAACAGATAGGTTTGCCTGTACGGAGTAAGAAGCTCCCCCGTACCACTCCATCCTGCATACTTGTAGGAATTCAGATTTCTATATAGGCTTACCTGCCTAAGCTCTTCGGTATCAATAATATCAAAAAGCCTTATAGGCACTTCTGTATTTGGCAGGCTTATGGCAAGCTCGGCTATGTCGTAAAAGAGATTCAACTGCGAGTAGCTACCTCTTTTATCGGGATTATCCTTAAAGGCATACTCTCTGTTGTAGTGGCTGAAATAGGAGCTGTCGTTGAGTAGCAGATTGACAATCCTCTCTGTTTTGATTATTTTATTGCGATACTCTGTCTCAATTTTTGCAGCCTCCTTGTTGGAGGTGATATTTCTATAGAAGCCGTCATCATCTTGATAGTTCATATAGTACATATCGTGATTGCTGGCATCGTTTGTTATATTTAGCTGAGGGTTAAGCTCCTTGAGCCTCTGGGAGGCGGCCCCCATACTTAGGATACATCTTATTATTACGGTAGAGCGGGCATCTATCGTAACTCCCTTTTTGAAGACTTGCGGAAAGTTCTTGTACATTCTTCCGGCAATCTCTCTATGTTGCTTGGCTCCAAGCGGAGTAAGCTCTCCATACCTGCCTCTTGCAGCAATCTCTACAACTTTAAGCCTTTGCAGCACATCCTCTCCCACAGAGGTGAGCTTGCCATCCTCTTTTGCCTTTGACAGAAAAGCTACAGGCTCGGTATATGTCTTAGGGTTTATCAGCCATCTGGAGCCGTGCCTGCCATAGTGGCTGATATAGAAAGGCTTGTATCCCTTTGGCGCCTTTGTGAGAGTGGGTGTGGAGGCCTTATTCTCATCTGTTACAGGATATGGCCTGTAATCTGCAAGTACCAATTCAGGGTTGGCGGCAACCCTCTCCTTATCTGGTAAACTGTAGAGCGGATGGGTTTGTTTGCCTTTATATGGCTGCCCTTTAACCTGCTGTGGCAGAGCAATAAATATTAAAGCAAGAGATAGGGCTGCAGCTATTATCGGAATAAAATTAAAATGCCTTTTCATTATGCAAAAAGATAATTTTTTATTCTAAATAATACAATCCATTAAATTAGATTTATGCAAATTTAAGAAATTGTCTATATTTGCGGCAAATTTTTAACGATAACATTGTGCAAGATATAAAAGAAAAAATTCAGTCGGCCGGGCTTAAGGCCACTCCGCAGCGCATAGCCATATATGACATTATGCTCAATATGGGCCACGTAAGTGCAGATATGGTTATAGAGAGATTGCGCCAAAGCTATCCTTCTTTAACCAGAGCCACCGTTTATAATGTACTGGAATCTTTTGAAAAGAGCGGCCTTATTGTAAAACGTTACAGCCCCTCCAACAAGATGTTTTTTGACATAAACACATACGACCACGTTCACCTCTATGACAAGCAGGAGAGTACTTATAGAGACTATTCAGATATCTCTCTCATTGAGCTTGTTAGAGACTATTTGAAGGATAAGCATATTCCGGGTTTTGATGTAGAGAAGGTGGAGGTTCAGCTAATTGGGCGCAGTGTGGCTGTGGCTGAGTAGTTTTGGCAAGATTTTCATTATATTTGTACTATTGTATAACTAACATTTTTACTTATGAAATCTCTGAAAGGAACACGCACTGAGAAGAATCTTCTTATTGCATTTGCCGGCGAGAGTCAGGCACGTAACAGATACACCTTTTTTGCAAGCGTAGCAAAGAAGGAGGGTTATGAACAGATTAGCGCAATATTCACAGAAACAGCAGATAACGAGAAGGAGCACGCCAAAAGGTTCTTTAAATTTTTGGAGGGCAGTATGGTGGAGATTACAGCCAAGTACCCGGCAGGCGTAATTGGCACTACGGTAGAGAATCTTAAGGCTGCGGCCGAGGGAGAGCACGAGGAGTGGAGCACAGACTACCCAATGTTTGCAAAAATCGCCCAACAGGAGGGTTTTGATGAGATAGCAAAATGCTTTAAGGAGATAGCAACCGTAGAGAAGGCTCACGAAAAGCGCTATCTTGCTCTATTGAAGAATATTAAGAGCGGCAGAGTATTTGAGAGAGAGGAGATTGTTACCTGGAAATGCCGTAACTGCGGTTATGTTACAAGAGGAAAGAAAGCTCCGGCAAAGTGCCCTGCCTGCCAACATCCTCAAGCATATTTCCAGCTTGCAGAAAATAATTATTGATTCTTTCTGCCATAGGCTATGTGGAGTAGAGTAGTGGGAGCCGTAAAGCAGGTGCTACCCGGTGCTCGCAAGACAACTTTGTGGGTTATAAAGCTAACCTGCATAGTATCTGCACTTATTTTCCTATTAAGATATTTTGGGGCATTGCCTGTAATAGCGGCCTATTTGGAGCCTGTAATGAGGCTGATTGGGCTGCCTGGTGAAGCTGCCCTTGCATACGTAAGCGGCTATTTTGTAAACATTTACTCTTGTATTGCGGTAGCGGATACACTCTCACTATCAGCTCGCAGTATGACCATATTGGCCGTACTTGTTATGTGCTCTCACAATATGATAGTGGAGACGGCTGTGCAGAAAAAGACAGGCTCTTCCGCACTTAGGATAGTGCTTGTGCGCACAATAAGCGGCCTTGTTTTAGCCTTTGTACTGAATAAGATAATGCCGCCGGAGAGTGAGAGTTTAGGTTCGCTCTCTTTAGAGCCCGATGGAACATTTTGGGAGATGTTCTGGCCTTGGCTTATATCGCTTGCAAGGCTCTGTGTAAAGATGGCCCTTATAATATTCTCTCTCTCAGTAGTTCAGCAATTGCTGAAAGAGTTTGGTGTAATGGACTTTTTAGCTCGCTTGCTAAAATGGCCGCTTAAAATATTTGGTCTGCCGCAGGATACATCGTTTTTGTGGATAATTGCGAACACTTTGGGATTGGCATACGGTGCGGCTGTAATAATGCAGGAGAGAGAGACGGGAGGCATATCCAATCGCCACGCACAGTTGTTGAATACCCATATATCAATATCACACAGCAATTTAGAGGATTTATTCCTATTCTGGTCTGTTGGTGGAATCTGGTGGATAATTCTGCTTACCCGTTGGGTTGGTTCGCTCATATTGGTGTGGGAGGAGAGGCTTGAGTTTTACCTCAAAGACCGCCGCAGCAAAAGAATGACGGAGGGGGGGAGGTAAACTATTTTTGGAATATTTCAAAACTGCACCTAAATTTGTAGGCTTAATGTGTCTAAACAGAAATGGAAAGGATTAGATGTTTGATAGTGGGTAGCGGTCCGGCAGGATATACTGCAGCAATTTATGCAGCCAGAGCCAATATGGGGCCGGTTATCTATACCGGAATGGAGCTTGGAGGCCAGCTTACTACCACCACCACAATAGAGAATTTCCCCGGCTTCCCAACCGGAATAGATGGAACTCAACTTGTTGAGAATATGAGGGCACAGGCCGAAAACCTTGGTGCTAAAATAGTTATGGGTACTATAACCGATTCTGACTTCTCCGGCCGTCCGCTACGTTTACAGGTGGATGGGGCAGACTGGGTTGAGGCAGATTGTGTAATAATTGCCACAGGTGCGAGTGCTAAGTATCTTGGGATACCGGGGGAGCAGCACTTTAGGGGGAGCGGAGTCTCTGCCTGCGCCACTTGCGATGGCTTTTTCTACCGCAAGCAGGATGTGGCTGTAATAGGGGGCGGAGATACCGCTTGCGAGGAGGCATTATACCTATCGGGATTATGCAACAAGGTTTATATGATTATAAGAAGGGATCAGATGCGTGCCTCGCAGATTATGCAGGAGAGGGTAAAAACAAGAGAAAATATAGAAATTCTCTGGCAATCAATACCTTTGGAGGTTATGGGAGATGCCTCAGGAGTTACTGGCATAAAGATTGAAGATAAAAAGAGCGGAGAGACCAGGGTTGTTGCGGTTGCCGGTATATTCCTTGCTGTTGGCCACCATCCGAATTCTGAGGTTTTTGCAAAGTGGATTACAACAAATTCAGAGGGTTATATTATAACGGAACCAGGCTCTCCCAAGACCAATATCGCGGGAGTTTTTGCTGCTGGCGATGTAAAGGACTTGCATTATAAACAGGCAATTACGGCCGCTGCTGCCGGTTGCCAGGCTGCCATTGAGGCAGACCGCTATTTGCAAAGTTTGTAAAAAGAGAAACGATGAGAAGAGTACGCAATTTTGGTTCTATTTTGATTTTGGCCCTACTGCTGCTGGCCTCTTGTAGAAGTTATTACGAGAGCCTCTACCTTTCTAACGATTTGGATGAGAAGTTCAAAGGGGCTTTGGATTACTATCAGCAGGGTAAGTATCTCAAGGCGGCAAAGCTCTTTGAGAGTATGATTCTGCTCTCGCAAGGTACTGAAAAAGAGGATAGTGTGCACTACTACAATGCAATGAGCAACTATCGCTACGGAGATTTTATTACTGCCGAGGCCAATTTCAATAAGTTTTTGGAGGTTTTTCCAACGAGTTCTTTTGCAGAGGAGGCTCGCTTCCTTAGAATAAAGTGCTTGTATGAAGGAACTTACCGTTGGGAATTAGATCAGGTTCCTACTCAGAGGGCTATGGCTATAATCGCGGAGTTTATGTACGATAATCCCAAGAGCGAGTACTATCCTATCTGCCGCGCTATGATGGATGAGTTCCAGGAGAGGTTAGACAGAAAGGCTTATGAGGCGGCCAAACTCTACTACACAATGAAGGATTACAAATCGTCGCAGTACGCCTTTAGGAATGTACTTAGGGATAATGCAGATAATTGTTATCGCGATCAGATTCTTTACTATACCGCCCTCTCCTCATATAACTATGCTCTTAACAGCGTGAAAGAGAAGCAGAAAGAGAGATATATGTCTTTTGTGGACGATTACTACAACTACGTTGGAGAGTTCCCTAATACGGCAGAACGCAAGGAGTTGGATAATCTTTTCTCAAGGGCGCAGAGGTATTTGGGAGGCGGAGCTGCCTTGGATTCTGCCAAGGTGGAGCTTGCTACAACGGGTGAAGTTACTCCTTCTAAGAGAGCTAAAAGGGCTGAGCGCCAAAATATTAAGCGTGCTATTAAAGATGCCAAGAGAGCTGTTAAGGAGGCGGAGAGCCGCAATGCGGTTGCTCGCAAGATAGAGGAGGAGGCATCTGCAAAGAGCAAGAGACAGAGCGAGCGCAAGAAGGCAAGACAAGAGAGAGAGGAGGCACTCAGAATCTACAACGAGGCCAAGGCAAAACAGCAGCAGCAACAGCAACAGCAACAGAATAAACAGTAATCAAGAATATAAAAGTTACAAGTATATGGAGGATAAAAAGAACATTAAAATTCCGGATAACACAGTCTCTCGCGATGTGGTAAAGCTCTCTGAGCCAACAGGTAATATCTATGAATCTGTGGCGATAATAGCAAAGAGGGCAAATCAGGTGGCAGCCGAGCTGAAGAAGGAGCTTTCAGATAAGTTGGAGGAGTTCACCTCTGCAAATGTGGCTGATACTTTGGAGGAGACATACGAAAATAGGGAGCAGATAGAGATTTCCCGCCACTACGAGAAACTGCCTAAGCCTACTCTTATTGCCATAAAGGAGTTTGAAAACGGTGAAATTTATTGGCGTAAGATAGAGTCTTAATGGTTTGTGCTTAAGAGCCTTTTCATACAAAACTACGCTCTGATTGAGCATTTGGAGATTGAGTTCCCTAACGGCTTGGTTATAATTACGGGAGAGACAGGGGCCGGTAAGTCTATTTTGCTTGGCGCCATCTCTCTTCTTTTGGGTGGGAGGGCAGATGCAACTGCCTTAAACTCAAAAGAGAAGAATTGCGTAGTAGAGGCTCTCTTTGAGCAGGGCGGCAAGGAGAGAATTGTGCGTAGGGTTATCTCTCCATCCGGCAGAAGCCGCTGTTTTATAGATGATGAGCCGGTATCTTTGGGTGAGCTTTCGCAACTTTCTTCCACCCTTATAGACATACACGAACAACATACCCATATCTTATTGGGAGAGAAAGAGTTTCAGCTAAAGGTGCTGGATCTCTTTTCTGATAATGGAGCCTTGCTGTTGGAATATAGGCAGGAGTATGAGCTGCTCTTAAAACTGAAAGCGGAGCAGGAGCAGTTGCAGCAGCAGATAGAGAAGGTACTTGCGGAGCAGGAGTTCAAAGAGTTCAGATTGCAGAAACTGCAACAGGCCGCTCTTAAAGAGGGTGAGCTTGAGGAGTTGGAGCGCGAGCAGCTTCAACTATCTAACGCAGAGGAGCTTAGGGCAGTTGCATCTGAGGCGGCATCTCTGCTTGACGGGGCAGAGGTTTCAACGGTGCAGCATCTCAGGCGCTCGGCGGCCCTTTTGCAGAAGCAGAGTGCTATATCCCCCTCATTTGAGGAACTATCCAAAAGGTTGGAGAGTTGCAGAATAGAGTGCAGGGATATTGCTCAGGAGTTGGAAAGATATGCGGAGAGCATCTCCCTCTCTCCAAAAAGGCTTGAGCAGGTAGAGCAGCGTATGGGAGAGATTTACTCTCTGCTAAAGCGTTTTAATGCGGAGAGTGTGGAGGAGCTTATCTCAATGCGCGATTCTTTGAATCTGCAAATATCTGATTACGACAGGCTTTTGGAGCAGAGGCAGAATTTGGAAAGCTCTATCGCCATCCATACAGAAAAGCGCAATGCCTTGGCAGAAGAGCTCTCCAAAAAAAGAAATGCCAACCTTAAAAAGCTCTCCGATACTTTGCAGAGCCGTATAAGGGAGCTGGAGATGCCCGCAGCAAAGTTTACGGCCACTTGCCAGAAGATAGAGGATTACACTCCATACGGAAGAGAGAAGGCAGAGTTTCTCTTTAGTGCAAATTCAGGTATTCAACCCGTTGCACTCCAAAAGGTTGCAAGTGGTGGAGAGCTCTCAAGAATTATGCTCTGCGTAAAAGAGCTGCTTGCATCTTATCAGGGTATGCCTACACTTATATTTGATGAGATAGATGTTGGAGTCTCCGGCTCAATAGCCGACAAGATGGGGCAGATGATTGGCCAGATGGGGGAGCGAATGCAGATATTTGCCATAACACACTTGCCGCAGGTAGCCTCCAAAGGAAAGAACCATATAGTTGTATATAAGCAGAAAGATGAGGATGGTGTTGTGAGAACAAGGCTGAAATATCTGAAAGGCAAGGAGAGGGTTATGGAGATAGCAAGGCTGCTGAGCGGGGAAATTACTACAAATGAGGCTATTGCAAATGCAAAAGTGCTGCTTGGCAAGGCTTGAGAAGATTATTAACTAATAAATTAAATATATGAGACTGATTATTCAAAAATCCTATGCGGATATGTCAAAATGGGCAGCTTCATTGATTCTGAAGAGAATTACAGAGTTCAAGCCAACCAAGGAGCGTCCGTTTGTACTCGGCCTCCCTACCGGCTCAACTCCAGTCGGAACTTACAAGGAGCTGGTAAATTTCTACAAAGAGGGTAAAATATCATTCAAGAATGTGGTTACATTCAATATGGATGAGTATGTGGGTATTCCAGAGGATCACCCGGAGAGCTACCACACCTTTATGAGAGAGAATTTCTTTAGCCATATAGATATACCTGCAGAAAATATAAACATACTTAACGGCAATGCTGCAGATTTGGAGAAGGAGTGCATCGATTATGAGAAGAAGATTGCGAGCTACGGTGGTATTCACCTCTTTATGGGAGGAATAGGGCCGGATGGCCATATCGCATTCAACGAGCCTGGCTCCTCTCTGACCTCCAGAACAAGGCTTAAATATCTTACAACAGATACAATAATCGCCAACTCGCGTTTCTTTAACAACGATATAAATCTTGTTCCAAAAACAGCTCTTACCGTTGGAGTGGGTACAATTATGGATGCCAAAGAGGTTATGATTCTTGTGAATGGCCACAACAAGGCTCGCGCTCTGCAACACGCAGTAGAGGAGGGGGTTAGCCAGATGTGGACAGTAAGCATACTCCAAATGCACCGCCACGGAATAATAGTGTGCGACGATGCCGCAACTGTGGAGCTCAAAGTTGGCACCGTTAACTATTTCAAAGATATTGAGAAGAACGGAGAACTTTAAAGGTGGGCTTTGGAATGTATAAACTCCAATAGATTCTTCGCTTACGCTCAGAATGACAGAAAGCTGGCGCTTTGAGAGTGGGCTTTATTGTTCGCTTATAGACCAGTCGTGATTAAACGATACTTTGCTCGTTGAGCGGTTCTGATATCCGGCTTGGTCGCTCTTTCTCAAAAAGCGGAAATTCTGCTGCAGCATCTTTTGTTGCAGCAGATTTTGTTCTATATAGTCCTTGGCACTCAGATTCCAACTATCTGCTACATACTCTGCAAGCCCCTGATTAAGAGCATTTCCAAATAAATATACAATATCGTATCCGTTAAATGAGTTGGCAGAAGGATCGTTCTTGTAGAGTGCGCGGTATTGAGATATAAACCTCTTAACATTCTCATCTGTAAGATCTACGTGGTATGGCATACATATTTGGAGATTGAACTTAAAGTAGAGCTCCATATCTATGCTCTCAAACCCCTTCCATTTTGGAGTGCCGTATAGAGTTATCTTTTCAGGATAGATACCCAACAGGTTTATATTGCGCAACATATCCATAACAAACGGCTCATTGCTATCTATTACTGCAATTATATTATTCTTGGATGGCTGTATAGAGGCTCTGAAAGTGTTGTGATTCACTCCCATTAGTTTGAAGGAGAGTAGATTGCACGGAATCTCCCTCTCTCTCAACAAATCTGCAAGCTCCTGAGCCTGCTCTTGCTCCTTGCTTCCCTGCTGGCTGATTATTGTAATGGCCGGTGCAGCAACACTATTGTATTTTTCTGTAAGCACATCTGCCATATATAGATTCTGATTGTGGGCTGATACCGGTGCTTGAAATATGAACGGACTCTTTTCTACTAAAGTGTCTGCAGATGGATCCAGCGGAGAAACAACTCCAATCTGCCTATTGTTTATATACTCAATCATCTGCTCCAGTATATTGCTCCTTATAGGCCCTATAAGCAAATCTGCCTCTTTAACCTTTTCAGAATCAATTAACTGCTCCACCGTAACATTGTTTGCCATATCTATCACATTCACCTTTAGATTGGCCCCCTCATCTTTAAGGCGATTTACCGCCATAAGCGCTCCGGCATAAAAATCCATATAGTTGCCGTTTACCTTACCGGAGGCATTCATAGGTAGTATAATTGTCATTACCCTTGTCCTATTTTCAATAATAGGTAAAGGTCTGTAACCAAACTCATTAACCTCTTCAGGCTTCTCCTCCTCGTTCTCATCTCCATTCTCATTGGAATCTTCTCCCTCATTCTTGTCATCTTCCCCATTCTCCTCTTCTCCATTATTTTTATTCTCGATATTATCTCCCTCCTCTTTTACCGGAATCTTCAGCCTCTTTATTTTGCGCAGCCTATCTGAAGAGAGTCCATTGAGCTTTTTAATCTCCTCTTTATCAACATCATATTTTAATGCAATATCATCAAGGTCTTCATACCATCTAACTCTGTGCTCAATATACTTGCCCTGCGGTGCAGCTGTTGCGGTAGTATCTGAGAGAGTTGTGCTCTTGCTCTCTCCCTGCGGCTCAATCTCATAAGGAATGTAGAGTACCTGTCCCTCTTTAAGCCCCTGAGCTATAATAGGGTTATCGCTCTGCAACCTCTCAGCCGTAATGTTGTATGCCTTGCAGATAGAATAGACGGTCTCCCCCTTTTTGACATAGTGGGCGTACATCTTTTTGCCATTCACTTTTACTATCTCACTTGAGACAGTTACCTTAACCTGTGCGTAACTCTCTGTGGCAAAGAGTACTGCGGCAACCATAAAAGCCGCTGCCAACAATGCGCTTGTTCTCTTCAAACGGTTCATAGTCTTTCTCTTTGGGTTTGGTTATAATCTCTGGAGCATATTCTTAACATTCTCCTCAATCCTCTCATATACCCCCTCATCGTATGGCTGCTTTACAAACTTATTGCCTGTAACAGCCTCATAAAGTTCTATATATCTGTTGGATATACTATTAACAACCTCGTCTGTCATTGGCGGAACAACCTCGCCGCTGCGCCCTTGGAAACCGTTAGCCATCAGCCACTCTCTCACAAACTCCTTGGATAGCTGCCTTTGCGGCTGGTTATTGTCAAATCTCTCCTGATAGCCCTCTTTGTAGAAGTAGCGAGAAGAGTCAGGCGTATGTATCTCATCCATAAGGCAAACCTCTCCATTTAGCAATCCAAACTCATACTTTGTATCTACAAGTATAAGCCCCCTCTCGGCGGCAATTTGGCTTCCTCTTTCAAAGAGTTTGAGAGAAATCTCCTCTATCTGATTATAAATATCCGCAGGCACAAGCTGCTGAGCAATAATCTCTTCCTTTGATATATCCTGATCGTGCCCTCCTACTTCGGCCTTTGTGGTAGGGGTTACTATAGGGGAGTCAAACCTCTGATGCTCACGCATACCATCAGGAATATCCACTCCGCAAATCTGCCTTGCTCCACTCTTGTAAGTTCTCCAAGAAGAGCCTGTAAGATAGCCTCTTACAATCATTTCCACAGGCAGCGGACAACACTTGTAGCCAATGGTAACCATAGGGTCCGGGCAGGCAATCTTCCAATTCTTTACAATATCTGTGGTGCGGTCTAAGAATTGGGATGCTATCTGGTTGAGAACTTGACCTTTATAAGGTATTCCTCTCGGCAGTACCACATCAAATGCAGAGATTCTGTCTGTGGCCACCATAACCATATACTTCTCATCTATAAAATATACATCCCTTACCTTGCCATTGTAAACGCCTGTAAGGTTCTTAAAATCAAAGTTTGTCTTAACTATAGAATCCATATAAAGGTGTGTATTATTCTCCTAATTCTGTTATAAATTCCTCAAGCTGCAAAGCAAAGCCCTCCCAGCTGAGCCGCTGTTTGAGAGAGGATATGTTGTAAATATAGCGCTCTTTATTGTTCTGTGCAAAAAAATCCTCAATAGCCTTGGCCAAAGAGTGTGGTGTTATCTCTTCTGTAACAATTCCCGTTCCAGCCTTTGCAACGCTCTCCACCAAATCTCCCACAGGTGTTGTAATGAGCGGAACATCAAAGTTCCAAGATATTGAGCTAATGCCACTTTGGGTTGCGCTGCGATAGGGGAGTACGCTAACATCGGCAGCAGAGAAGTAGTGCTTTACCTCCCCGTCGGGAATATAATTGAGGTTAAGAAGAAGCCTCTGCTTGCAAGGAGCAAACTCCGGAGAATCAATAATTTCCTGATACTTTGCAAAACTGCCGTATGGCTCTCCGGCCACAACTGCAATATACGAGTCATCTAAAAGGGGGAGCGCCTTTAGTAGAATATCAAGCCCCTTGTACTCTCTTATAAGGCCAAAAAAGAGCAATACCTTTTTGCTCATAATCTCTCTATCTGAGCCTATTATGCCTATATGCCTCCTTGCTGTGAGAGTATCTTCTCTCTCTCCAAAGCAATTGTAGATAGGGTGGGGAATTGTTTTTACTCTGCTGATGGGCGACAGCTCTTTAAGCTCTCTCTCTACCGCACCGCTGAGGGTAACAATTCCATCCTGTCCCTTGATGTAGTACTTTGTAAATGGGGTGTCAAAAAAGCGCCTTTCGTGCGGAATAACATTGTCCATTATGGCAATATTCTTAAAGGGGGAACTCTTCCCCTTTTTTTGCATCTGCTTTGCTACAAGGCTTTTAACCCTTCTGCCCACGCTGCCCAAAGAGGGGGCGAAATAGCTCATCCAATATCTTGTAATAAGCACATCGGGCTCCCAACGCGCAATCTTTTTGGCCGCAGAGAGGTAAGAAAAAGGGTTTGCCGTATCTAACACAGCCTCGCTCTGCGTAGATACGGCATCATCATCTTTTGCCACATATTGTGTTTTACCCGGAAAGAGCAGTGCAGGATACTGCCTTGTAAAGTTAAAGCCCTTTACATTGTGCCGCTTGGAGAGTTCTCTAAGCAGGTAGGTGTTGAACTGCGATATGCCCCCTCTGTACGGATAAAAGCACGATAGTATGGCTATTTTCATCTCAAAGGCTATTTTTCAGCCTCGCTCTTGCTCTCTTCGCTCTTGGTTTCAGAAGAGTTAGAGCTCTTCTTGTTCTTTACATACTCGTTGTTGAGCCCCTCTGTAATCTCCTTTGTAATATCGAGCGCAGGGTCTGCAGAGAGAACATTGGTATTAACTGCGGTGGAGGTGAGTATCATAGCATACTTTTTCTCCTTGTTGTATTTTTCTACGTATGTCTGTACCGCATCCATAACCTTGTTAATCATAACGCTTTGCTCCTCTGCAATCTCTGCCTCCCTCTGGGCGGTAAGATTCTGCAAATCGTTCTGGCGATTGGTGAGAACTCTGTTGCGCTCTTGAGCCTCTGCCTGTGTAAGAAGCCCCTTATTTATCTTATTCTCAAAATCTTTGGCCGCATTCTGGAAATCTCTTCCCTTGGATTGCAACTCGCTCTGTATCTTCTGAACTTTAGCCTCAAACTCGCTCTTGAGATCATTAAACATATCGTAATTGTTAATTACGGAATCGAGCTGAATATAGACTATGCTACCTGCTACGGGGGCGGAGCTTCCTCCCTCTGAGGTTGTTTTGGTGTTCTGATTGCAAGAGAGCGCCATAGCTACGGCAGCTACACAGAAGAATAATTTTAAGTGTCTCATTTTTAACTATTTCTATATTAATATTATCAAATTTCGCTTTTGAAGCAGCGGGTGGCAAAATTAGTAAAAAATCAAATCAGTTGCCTTTTGTATGCTCCTATAGTATTCTCCAACCCCAAATATAGGGCATCGCATATAAGGGCGTGGCCAATGGAGACCTCTAACAGCCAAGGTATCGTCTGGCGGAAGTAGCTGAGGTTTTGGAGGTTGAGATCGTGGCCGGCATTCAGCCCCAGACCGCATTTTTGAGCCTGCTCTGCCGCCTTGAAGTATGGCTCTATGGCCTTCTCTCTGTTTGCGGCATACTCTCTTGCGTAGGCCTCCGTATATAACTCAACGCGATTGCAGAGGCAATCTGCAGCGTGCTTAATCATTTCAATATCAGGATCTACAAATATAGAAACCCTTATTCCGGCCTCTTGGAACATCTTGCAGGTTTTCTTTAGGAACTCCTTGTGCTTTATGGTATTCCAGCCGGCATTGGATGTTATTGCATCTTCGGCATCGGGCACCAATGTTACCTGCGCAGGCAGGACCTGCAAAACCAAATTGTTGAACTGCTCCTTTGGATTTCCCTCTATATTGAACTCCGTTGTAAGCAACGGCTTGAGGGCTAGCACATCCTCTTTTCTGATATGTCTTCCGTCCGGCCTTGGATGCACAGTAATTCCCTCTGCTCCAAAGCGTTCACAATCCAGGGCGCATTGCACCACATTAGGCATATTGCCTCCTCTGGCATTCCTTATGGTGGCTATCTTGTTTATATTTACACTCAGTTTTGTCATAGCTGCATCTATTATTGAGCAAAATTATGAAATTATGCCTAACTTGCACAAAATATTGGCCGGAGTTTATGATTACAGCTGTTTTTGGGAGAACTATAGATAGGGCAAATCTGCCTGAACTAATAGATGTTTTGAGGATGATAAAATCCTCCCCCTCTGCAAAGCCTATTGTATATGCCCCTTTTTATCAGTACCTTAAAGAGGTATTGCAGGAGGATATTTTAGGTAACTGCGCTCTTTTTGAGGCTCCATCCGAGCTTCCTAAAGAGACCGCTCTCTTTTTCTCCTTGGGGGGCGACGGCACTTTCTTAAGCAGCGTGCCGCTTGTGGGGGATAAAAATATACCTATTGTGGGAATCAACTTTGGAAGGCTCGGTTTTTTGACAACGGCGGCAAGCGGCTCCATAGCCTCTCTGCTTGAAGGGAACTTTACCACAGAGAGCAGAAACCTGCTGACAATGGAGAGCAGCGCAATGCCGGAGGGCTTCTATCCATACGCCCTCAATGAGTTCTCTATTCAGAGAGAGGGGCCGGCGGTGTTGGAGCTTGATATTAAGGTGGATGGAGTTGCCATACCTCCATATATGGCAGATGGTGTGCTTGTTGCCACCGCAACCGGCTCTACAGCCTACTCTATGAGTGCCGGAGGGCCTATTGTTATGCCGGGCTGCAAGGTGCTCATAATTGTGCCCGTAGCTCCTCACAACCTCAATATCCGCCCCTTGGTGGTGGCCGCCAGCTCTACAATAGAGGTTTCGTTTACAACAAGATACAACCACGCCACACTCTCGGCGGACAATCGTTCTTTCTTTCTGCCTAATGGGGCTACGGTAAAGATAACCTCATCTGAGCGGCAGGTGAGCATAGTAAAGTCCGGGAGCGGCTTTATAGATGCCCTTAGCCGCAAACTCTATTGGGGGGCAGACTGGCGCAACTCAAAGTAATTTTTCTATATTTGCGCCTTGTTGTATTTGCTATGGAACAATTATCAAAGATACCCACTCACGTAACCATTATAATGGATGGCAATGGCCGTTGGGCAAAAATGCGTGGTATGGATAGGTTGGAGGGGCATAAAGCGGGGGTTGAGAGCGTAAGGGCCTGCACAGAGTTTGCGGTTGAGAAGAATATAAAATATTTGAGCCTGTTTGCCTTTTCTACAGAGAATTGGGGCAGACCTACCGAGGAGGTGGAGGGGCTTTGGGCCTTGATGTTCAAGGCTATAGAGATGGAGCTAAAAACGCTGCTTAAAAACAATGTGCGTTTTTTGGTACTTGGCAACCTCTCAATGCTTTCTGAAAAATTGCAGCAGGCTATAGCCTCCACAGTGGAAAAGACAAAAGAGTGCACAGGCACCACACTTATAGTAATGCTCAACTACAGCGGCAAATGGGACATTACCCAGGCGGCGCAGCGTCTTTTGGAAGAGAGAGTACAAGGGCCTATAACAGAAGAGGATATCTCCTCGCGATTGGTAACTGCCAATATTCCTGAGCCGGATTTGATGATACGAACCAGCGGAGAGATGCGCATCAGTAACTATATGCTTTGGCAGACTGCCTACACAGAGTTTTACTTTGCCGATGTGCTTTGGCCCGATTTTCGCAAACCAGAATTTGCCGAGGCTCTTGAATCCTTTGCAAAAAGAGATCGCAGATATGGAAAAGTTTAATAATTAACCATTTGCATTTTAGATGAATTCTTGTAGCAAGATACTGTTAGCTATATCTTTACTATTTTTACCTCTGTTGGCGGGGGCGCAGGATGTTGATTATACAGCTCCTAAAAAGTATATAATAGGTGGTATAAATGTTTCAGGCGTAAAATATCTGAGCCACGAGCAGATTATCTCTGTAACAGGGCTGCGCGTTGGAGATGAGATTGTAATTCCGAGTGTAGATCTTTCAGATGTCTTAAAAAGGATATTGGCGCAGCGTTATTTTTCAGATGCCTCTATAAATATAGATTCGCTCTCCACCGGAAAAGATACCGTCTTTCTGGGGCTGAAGTTGGTGGAGAAACCGAGGGTTTCACAATGGGTGTTCAACGGGGTGCGTAGCGGCCAAAGGAGCGATTTAGAGCAGCGCCTAAAGCTCAGAAGAGGCTCAGAATTATCGGATTATGTGATTTCGTCATCGGTAAATATAATAAAGCGTTACTATGAGGAGAAGGGTTTTCTAAAGTGCGATGTAAAAGTTACTCAGGAGGAGGATCCTGTAGTTAAAAATGCGGTTAGAGTTACCTTTGATATAGATAGAGGGCCTAAAGTAAAAATTGGCAAAATAACCTTCTCCGGCAACGACCACGTATCGGAAAGAAAGTTGGTTAAGGCTATGAAGCATACAAGGGATATGAGGTTTACCAATTTTTTCAAATCGAAGAAACTAAATAAAAAAGAGTATAAGAACGATAAGGCAAGCCTTATATCCGCCTTTAATGAAAAGGGCTATCGCGATGCTGCAATAATAAGTGATTCAACATATTATATTTCAGACGACCGCCTTCAGATAGACTTTAAGATAGATGAGGGGCAGAGGTACTATTTCAGAGATATAACCTGGACAGGCAATAGTATCTATACGGCCGACCAGCTCAACAACGTGCTCAGAATCAAGAAGGGAGATATTTACGATGTTGTAACAATGGATAAACGCCTCAATGGCGCTCCAAAGCAGACAGATCCGGATGTAAAGAAACTCTATACAGACAACGGCTACCTCTTTTTTAATGTAATGCCTGTAGAGAATAAGATTCAGAACGATTCTGTGGATGTTGAGATGAGAATTTACGAGGGTAAGCCGGCTACGCTCAACAACATAATAATCAACGGAAATAACATTACAGCAGAGAAGATTGCAAGAAGGGCAGTTTATACCAAGCCGGGCAATCTCTATTCCCAAACCGATTTTGAGCGCTCCATAAATGAGCTCTCATCTATAGGCCACTTCAATCCTGAGGTATTCTATACCGGTGCAGGATATACTATTATTCCGGATGCCAACAAGAATACGGTTGACATATCATACAATCTGGAGGAGAAGCAGAACTCGCAGGTGGAGCTCTCCGGAGGTTGGGGCGGCAACACTTTTGTTGGAACTTTGGGTTTGAGTTTCAATAACTTCTCAATAAAGAGGCTCTTTAAGAAGAATGCCTGGAGGCCGGTGCCGCTTGGAGATGGACAGACATTCTCCATAAGGTTCCAGACCAGCGGAAAGTATTATACAGCTGTGAGTGCCAGCTTTATGGAGCCGTGGGTATTTGGCAACAAGCCTGTGAGCTTGAGTGTATCTGCCTACTTTACAAGGCAGACCAACTCTACCTATTTCTACCGTAGCGCAGAGCAGTTTATGGAGGTGTATGGTGTGGCGGCTGGATTAGGCTCAAGGCTCAGCTGGCCGGACAACTACTTTATCCTCCACCATAGCCTTAGTTGGCAGACCTACAGTCTCAGAAAGTGGTATGGCTACTTTATGTTTGATACAGGTAAGTCTCACAATTTCAGCTATACTGTAACATTGGAGCGCAACTCCACAGATCAGCCGGTATATCCGAGAGGCGGCTCTATATTCAGTGCCAGCCTGCAACTTACTCCTCCTTACTCGCTTTTCAAAGGGGAGAAAGATTATAAAAATATGGATGCCGCCCAAAAATATAAGTGGATAGAGTACCACAAATGGCTCTTTAAGGCCGATACCTATACCAACCTTGGCGGCAATGGAAAGTTGGTGCTTAGAGCTGCTGCAAACTTTGGGTTCTTAGGTTATTACAATAAGTCTTTAGGCTACTCTCCGTTTGAAGGGTTTGAGGTTGGAGGAGATGGTATGAGTGGCTATAACACCTACGGAGCAGATATCATAGGGCTAAGAGGTTATCCTAACCGCTCGCTCACACCATTTGAGAACGATGCCTATATGGGCCACGTGTATGACAAGTTTACCCTTGAGTTGAGGTATCCGTTCATACTCCAGCCGCAAACAACAATATATGGATTGATGTTCTTGGAGGGAGGTAACTGCTGGAAGGGAATTAAGAATTTCAACCCGTTTGAAATCAAGCGTTCTGCCGGCTTTGGCGTTAGAATTATGCTCCCTATGATTGGTATTATGGGTGTAGATTGGGGATATGGATTTGATCCTGTACCAAATGAGGGTAAAAAGCGCGGAGGCAGCCAGTTCCACTTTGTGATAGGCCAGCAGTTCTAACAGATTGATTGACAGTAAATATTTAGAATAAATAATAAACAGATAAGGCTATGAAAAGGATTCTATTTTTAACAGTTACGGCGTTGTTTATCTCTTGCACAGCGGTTTTAGCACAGAAAGTGGGCTATGTGAGTACAGAGAAAATTTTTGAGGCAATTCCTGAATATAAAGTTGCTACAGAAAAATTGGACGCTCTTGCAAAGCAGTATCAAGAGCAGGTAAAGAGCGAACTGAACAAGGTTGAAACTCTTTACAACAATTATCAGAAGCAGAAGGCAAATATGAGCCAGAGTGCAAGGCAGGCAAAGGAGAATGAGATTATAGAGAAGGAGAGAAAGGTAAAAGAGCTTCAGCAGTCATATTTTGGCCAAGATGGCACTATGCAGAAGAAGAGCCAGGAGTTTTTGGATCCGATAAAGGAGAGGGTTCAGAAGGCCATTGATCAGGTTGCCGTTAAGGGAGGATATTCTCTTGTTATAGACCTCTCCTCAATGCAAGGAGTTGTATATGCCAAAGAGGGTGATGATTTGAGCAGCAGCGTTATAAGGCTCTTGCCTACAATAAAATAACCATTAAATAGAATAATTATTAACATAAAAATATTTAAGATGAAGAGAACACTTAAGTTAATTGCAGCCTCTTTATTTGTGGGTGCGGTGCTTTTGATGCCTTCAAAGGCTTTGGCACAGAAGATTGGCCATATAAACTCCTCTGAGATTGTGGCCCTTATGCCTGAGAGAGACAAAGCAATAGAGGAGCTACAGAAATTTGGTAAGGAGCTTTCTGAGACACAGAACAGTATGAGAGCAGATCTTCAGACAAAAATCTCTGAGTATCAGGAGAAAAGTGCTACTTGGAGTGATGCCATAAAGAAGACTAAGGAGGAGGAGCTGACAAACCTTAATCAGCGCATTGAGCAGTTTAACCATACTGCTGAGCAGGATTTTGCAAGCCGCCAAGAGGCTCTTTTGGGCCCTGTAATGAAGAAGGCTCAAGAGGCTATAAACAAAGTAGCTAAGGCAGAGGGCTTTTCATACATAATAGACACTTCGTCAGGAGCTTTGGTTTATATAGATGAGGCCACTACTACCAATATTCTTCCTCTTGTAAAAAAGGAGCTTGGTATTCCTGCCAGCAAAACTCAACCTACTCAATTCAACAATAACTAAAGGTGGAGTAGAGAGAGTTGCAGAATGCAGAGTGATAAGGGGTTGGCCGAACAGCCAATCCCTTAGTGCTTTTTTGGTGGAAAAATTGTTGCAACTTTATCTCCTTTTAGTTGTTTAGGGTTGATTTTATTTATACTTTTGAAGTCAGTTTGAAAATATAAAAAAAACAAAAATCATCGTATTTTTCTATGGAACGCAAAGTAATTGATGCGCAAGATGTGGTGATCAGATTTACTGGTGATTCCGGAGATGGTATGCAGCTTACAGGAACTCTGTTTGCAGACGCTTCCGCTTTGTACGGAAACGAAATATCTACCTTCCCCGACTATCCCGCTGAAATCAGAGCTCCACAGGGAACCGTTTCCGGTGTCTCTGGTTTTCAAGTACATATCGGCCACAAGGATGTAAAAACTCCTGGTGATTTGGCGGATGTTTTAGTTGCTATGAATCCTGCCGCTCTTATGGCAAACGCAAAGTTTGCAAAGCCGGGAGGAAGCATTATCTTGGATGAAGATTCATTTGATGCCCAAGGTCTTGAGAAGGCCGGCTTTAAGACAAATGATCCTATCGCCGAGCTTAACCTTAAGGATTACAATGTAATATGGGCTCCTATCACAACAATGACAAAGGAGAGCCTTAAGGATAGCGGTATGGACCAGAAGTCTATCGTAAGGTGCAAGAATATCTTCACTTTGGGAATGTGCTATTTTATGTTCAGCCGTCCTCTCAACTTTACAGAGGATTACCTGAGAAAGAAATTTGCCAAAAAGCCAGACCTTATTGAGCCGAACATAAAGGTGCTCAACGATGGTTATAATTATGCGCACAATATACACGCTATAGGAAATACCTACACAATTGCTCCTGCTAACCAAGAGCCTGGTATTTACAGAAGTATAAATGGTAATCAGGCTACTGCGTGGGGCCTTATTGCAGCAGCGGAGAAATCCGGGCTGCCTATGTTTGTGGGCTCTTATCCTATCACACCTGCAACCGCCATTTTGGAGGAGCTTGCAATTTACAAGAATCTCGGCAAGGGTGTAAAGACTATGCAGTGCGAGGATGAAATTTCCGGTATATGTACCTCTATAGGAGCAGCATACGCCGGTAACCTTGCAGTTACAACTACCTCCGGCCCCGGCCTTTCTCTAAAGAGCGAAGCTATGGGACTTGCCTGCATTACAGAGCTTCCGTTGGTTATTGTGGATGTGCAGCGTAGCGGCCCTTCTACCGGTATTCCAACCAAGACCGAGCAGACAGACCTTGCACAGGCTCTCTATGGCCGCAACGGAGAGTGCCCTGTGATGGTTATGGCGGCACGTACTCCAAGCGATTGCTTTAGAGCAGCTTACTATGCAGCAAAATTTGCTGTGGAGCATATGATGCCGGTTATCTTCCTCTCTGAAGGATATCTCGGCAATGGTAGTGAGCCTTGGAAGATTCCTTCTATGAGCGATTTCCCTGCCATCAACCCTCCGATTGTAAAGAGTTGTGAGGGCAAGTTCAAACCATTTGAGAGAGATGCCAAAACATTTGTAAGGCAGTGGGCGCACCCTGGTACTCCGGGCTTGGAGCACAGAGTTGGAGGTTTGGAAAAGTCTCCTAACGGTGCAGTATCTTCAGATCCTGAAGTTCACGAAATGATGGTAGCCAATCGCGCAGCCAAAGTTGAAAAACTCGCAGACTTTATTCCGGCTTTGGAGGTTATTGGAGACAAGGATGCAGAGACTCTGCTTGTTGGTTGGGGTGGAACTTACGGCCATATATATACAGCTGTTAACCAGCTCAATGCAGAGGGTAAGAAAGTTGCTTTTGCTCACTTTGATTACATAAACCCTCTGCCAAAGAATACCGCAGAGGTATTTGGCAAATACAAAAAGATTGTAGTTTGTGAGCTTAACAGCGGCCAGTTTGTAGATTATCTGAGAGCAAAACTTCCTCAGTTCAAATATTTGCAGGTAAACAAAGTACAGGGCCAGCCATTTATGGTTCACGAGATTGTAGATGCAGTAAAGGCTTTTTAACAGGGAGGACAAGTTATGAAATATACACAACAAGATTTTAAGAGTGATCAGATAGTTAAGTGGTGCCCTGGTTGCGGAGACCACGCTATTCTGGCTGCCGTACTTAGGGCTATGCCTGAGATTTGCGAGAAGACCGGGCTTACCAAGGAGCAGTTTGTATTTGTTTCAGGTATAGGTTGTTCCAGCCGTTTCCCTTACTATATGAATACATACGGTTTCCACGGTATCCACGGTAGGGCCGGTGCACTTGCAACAGGTATAAAGGTTGCAAATCCCAACCTCTCCGTTTGGCAAATGACCGGTGATGGCGATTCGCTTGCCATTGGAGGTAACCACTTTATCCACGAAATAAGGAGAAATATAGATATTAACATAATCCTCTTTAACAACCGCATTTATGGTCTTACAAAGGGGCAGTACTCTCCAACCTCACGCTTTGGTACCGTTACAAAGACATCGCCTTACGGAACAGTAGAGTATCCGTTTACTCCGGGCGAGTTGGTACTTGGCGCAAGAGGAACCTTCTTTGCACGTAGTTTGGATTCTGAACTTGCTCTTAATCAAGATATTATGTTGAGGGCAGCCCTGCACAAAGGTACCTCTGTTATGGAGATGCTTGTAAACTGCGTTATCTATAACAATGGTACTCACGCAGATATATCAGACCGCGAGGTTAGGGCAGAGAAAACCATAGTGCTGAAAGATGGCGAGCCTATGATCTTTGGCAAGAACAGAGATAAGGGTATTATGCTTGACGGCCTTAATCTTAAGGTGGTTAAACTTGGAGAGAACGGCATTTCAGAGAAGGATTTGCTTGTTCACGATTCCAAGGCAGACAACTTTGGTATTCACAGTATGCTTGTGAATATGAAGGGGCCGGATTTCCCTGTGGCACTTGGAGTTATAAGAGATGTGGCAGACAAGAGCTACGAGGAGAGCGTGGCCGCTCAGGTAGAGGATGTAAGGGCCAAAGCCAAGATTCAGACAATGGATCAGCTTCTTACCAGCGGCGCAACCTGGACAGTAAAGTAGATAAATAATATTGCGGCGGAGGTACAAACTGTCGCAATTAAATAAAATAACAAACAATTTAATATTTAATAATTATAATTTTATGAAAACAGCTGAAATTATGGCTAACCTCCAGGCTAAGCATCCTGGTGAGAATGAGTATCTTCAGGCAGTTCAAGAGGTTCTTGAGTCTATCGAAGAGGTTTACAATCAACACCCTGAGTTTGAGAAGGCTAAGATTGTTGAGAGAATGGTTGAACCAGACCGTATCTTTACATTCCGCGTAACCTGGGTAGATGACAAGGGCGATGTTCAGACCAACCTTGGCTACCGTATTCAGTTCAACAGCGCTATTGGCCCATACAAAGGAGGTCTTCGTTTCCATAAGGCAGTAGTTCCTTCTATGCTTAAATTCTTGGGCTTTGAGCAGACTTTCAAAAACGCTCTTACTACACTCCCTATGGGTGGTGCAAAGGGTGGTTCAGACTTTGATCCTGTTGGAAAGTCTAACGATGAGATTATGCGTTTCTGCCAGGCATTTATGACTGAGCTTTGGAACTGCATCGGCCCGGATCAGGATATTCCTGCAGGTGACGTAGGAGTAGGTGGCCGCGAGATTGGTTATATGTATGGTATGTACAAAAAGCTCGCAAGAGAGTACAATACAGGCGTTCTTACAGGTAAGGGTGCTACTTGGGGTGGCTCTATTCTCCGTCCTGAGGCTACAGGTTTTGGCGCTCTCTACTTTACTGAGCATCTTTTGAAGAAGGCCGGTAAGGATATCAAAGACAAGACTGTTGCTCTCTCTGGATTCGGTAATGTTGCCTGGGGTGCTGCAACTAAGGCTAAGGAGTTGGGTGCTAAGGTAGTAGCTATCTCCGGTCCTGATGGTGTTTGCGAGATTCCTGATGGCATTACAGATGAGATGATTGACTATATGCTCGATATGCGTGCTTCTAACCGCAATAAGGTTGAGGATATGGCAACTAAGTTCCCTGGCAAGGCTAAGTTTACTGCAGGCAAGAAGGCTTGGAGCGTTAAGTGCGACATCGCTCTCCCTTGCGCATTCCAGAATGAGCTTTCTGAGGATGATGCTAAGGAGCTTAAAGCTAACGGTTGCTGGTGCTGCTGCGAGGTTTCCAATATGGGTTGCCAGCCTGGTGCTATCCACTTCTTCCAGCACAACGGCGTATTGTTCGCCCCTGGTAAGGCTGTAAACGCCGGTGGCGTTGCAACTTCAGGTTTGGAGATGACTCAGAACGCAAGCCACATCAGTTGGTCTGCAAAAGAGGTAGATGACAAGCTCCACTTCATTATGGAGAGCATCCACGAGCAGTGCGTTAAGTATGGTACTCAGCCGGATGGCACAATTGATTATGTTAAGGGTGCCAACATAGCAGGCTTTATGAAGGTTGCTACCGCAATGCTTGAGCAAGGTATCATCTAATTGTCCTACAACAATTAGCAACAAAAAAAGGAGTTCGTGCGAACTCCTTTTTTTTGTTGTTGTATCGGCAGTTAGCCGCTTATTTTGTCATAGGTGGAAAGCCGATAAGCTCAGGCGGAGCCAATGGTCTGAAATCCTGAGATTTTGTTGGGGCAGAACTGTAGGTGTTTACAATATCCTTGTCTTTTGCCATAAAATCTGCAATGGTAGGAGTCTCTCCGGCAGTCTCTTTAATTCTACAGTAGATTCTCCATCGGCTTATGGTATTAAAGTGAGGTATATTGTTTATCATACAGCTTCCTTGCTCTGAGCGATAAGCGCCTAATCCATAGTAACGTGCGCCTTCATAAAGGGCTATCTTAGCTCCGGAATAACTACCCAAATCTGCAAAGTTTTTCCAGTTGGCTCCTTTATAACTTGGAGTATCCGACATACTTGCCGGCTTCCAGATACTATGTACAGAGTCATATTCCGGCACATAAACATTCATACCATAGCAGGCCCAATCCAACCACGCTTTGTAATTACTGTAATTGGCTATAGGGAAGTGAGTTGTTTTATTGGAAGAGTTTACATATTCATCAGCTAAAAGGCCAAATCCGTGCCCTCCAAACTCGTGTCTGAGAGTATTCCAAGAATCTCCATAAGATGAGCTTTTAGGGTGTCTTGCAGGTGTCTTGGCCACAGAGAGTACCTTATAACCACCACTATGACTTGTTATAGAACAGGTGCCGGCATATACATTTGAGTTTATAATCAAGCTTATAGGAGAGTATGTAAGATTTGTTTTTGTTATATCCCACGTAGCTCCTTTATAACCCGGAGCTTTTGCTGCATACTCCATAATAAGATTATCATTTGCCTTAATGGCTGTAGAAGAACCACCGGCCCAAGTAGATTTGAACTTGGTATCAACAGCAGTTGTAGGTGTTGTCCAATCGGAGCCAATGCTCATACCTTCCTCGTTTGAGTAAGCCGCTACTACATAAACAGTAAAATAGTGAGTAAAACTCTTGTATGGCTCAATAACAAATAGCGCCTTTATAGCATCTTTAATCTCACGTTCAAATTGACCTCCATACTTGTAAAGTACTTGTGTATAGCCATCTCCCAAATAGAAAATTTTAATTTTGCGAGGAGTGGAGCCAAGTGGAACCTCAGTTACAGAGCCATCGGGATTAACATTATATTGTTTTACCTCTCCATCTTCCCAGTATGTTTTTGTTGCCTGAGTTCTAAAAGAGACAATATCACTCTCTGTCTTGCCTGCTGCCAATCCATCATCTGCAATAACTTTAAGATAGTAGGTGGTATTTATATCTAAAGGCGTGTTAATAAGTAGCTCTGTTTTATCTGTTTTTGGGAATGAGGTCCAAGTGGTTTTATTTTTGGAGAGCTGAACTGTGTATGTAATCTTATCTCCATTCTTGTCTGTGCTTGCATTCCAAGTAATTAGAGGAAAGAGTTCTGCTCCGTTACCTTGTGGTTTAATGTTGGTTGGTTTTGTAGGGGCAAAATTAGGCGCGGCAGACTTGTTGATAATCAGGTTTTTAGAATAAGAGCCACTCTTGATAGTTATAATAGTTTGTGCGTTACTTCTAATAGTATGTTCAGATGTTGTTATGGTAATAGAGCCATCTCCTATTCCATTCATTGGAGTAACGCTCTTTAGCCAATCCGGTTTAGAAACAGGGAGTACTACCTGCCAACTGCCATTACAAGAGAGATTTACAGACTCACTTTTATTATCTTGATAGGTTAGTGTAATATTACTTTTAGAGAGTGTTATATCTGCTGTTGCGGCAGGGGAGGTTATGGTAACCTTAGCGGTAATTCCCCCACCTGTAATAGTGACAGTACCATTGGTGGCACTAAGGGCCGCTTTTACAGTTATAACTCCATTGCCGGTTCCACTGGATGGGCTTATTGTATATCCATCTGTGGCTGAGGCAGTCCAAGCAACATTAGATGTTACATTTATAGTAGCATTAGTTCCGGCTGTAATCTCCATAGAGGTTGCCGATAGAGTAAGGACTTTCGGTTGCTCCTTCTCTTCTTTTGTACAAGATAGAATAGATAGTGTAATCAGTGTGAGCAATAATAATGCCCTTAAGGTAAAAGTTTTCATAGCTAAAAGATTGTGTATTACTTGCAAATATAGAATAAAAACGGAATGTTTCAAAAAATCAAACAAGAGTAGAGTCTTTTGAGGAGAGGCTGCTACAAAATCTCCGGCAAGTTTTAGATGTGTATTTCTACAAGTTGAAGGCTGGAGGTGGAGTAGATGTCTGCGCTACTGAGTTCGGCCGGCAGCAGCAGCAAATCGCCTTTGTTGATATATTCTTCAGAACTGCTGTTATAGAGCAGTTTGCCGCTTCCCTCAATGCAGACGATTATGGAGAAGGAGCCGTAGCGCGAATAATCTATATGGTAGAAATTTTCTGCTCCACATTTAGGGCGGCAGAAGTTATTGAAATTGATTAAGTTGGCGGTAAAGTGGGTGGAACGCACAAGCTCCACAATTGCCGATTTGCTTGAATAGCAGTTAAGTGGGGCGGAAAAGATTCTTCTCTGCTGCTCAGAATGAC
>CADBUS010000085.1 GCA_902797895.1 uncultured Bacteroidia bacterium
ATTATGCAATCTCTTGGTACAAAGATATTTATTGCTGCATATAGATACCCAACCAGCCATTTGAAGGCCGCTGCAATGCCGGAGAAAAACCACTTAAAGCGTGAAAATATGCTGTAAATAAGCCCCATTAATCCTAAAGTTATTCTGCACCAATCCGTCACTCTGAACGAAGTGAAGAGTCTTAGAAAGTATAAGCACCCTCAAATAGATTCTTCGCTACGCCCTTCGGCAGGCTCAGGGCAGGCTTCAGAATGACATATAGAGTGCAAGTTGTAAATAAATACCTAATTTTGCGCGCCAATGGGTAAATTTATCTTTTGGACTCTTTAGAGATGAACTTTTTTGATACACATACCCACTCGGAGTTTTCTCCCGATGGCAAGACCACCCTTGCAGCACTCGTTGAGCGCGCTATGCAGCTTGGGCTTGCCGGCATTACCTTTACAGACCATTTGGATCTGCTTGCTCCAAGGGGCAGCTCCTCGCACTTTAACTTTTCGCTTGCTGCAAGAGAGCAGAAAATAGCGGCTTTGCGCGGCAGGGCGGCCGAGCAGAAGAGCCCCCTTAAATTACTCTCAGGCATTGAGATAGGACTACAGCCAATAAGCATAAAAGAGAGCCAAGAGTTTATAGAGGAAGCTGATTTAGACCAGGTTATAGCATCTGTCCATTTTATAGACGGAGAAGATCCTTACCTTGGTTCCTACTACAAGGGGAAGGATTTTAAGCAGGCATACGGCCGTACTTTGGAGATTATCTACAACACCGCTGTGGCGTTTAAGGATTTTGATGTGATTGGC
Source organism: uncultured Bacteroidia bacterium (assembly GCA_902797895.1). Lineage (GTDB taxonomy): Bacteria > Bacteroidota > Bacteroidia > Bacteroidales > UBA932 > Egerieousia. Next base: position 801 of record CADBUS010000085.1, read on the forward strand.
CATTTTGATTATGTGGCCCGCTATGCACACTATGCTGTAAGAGATATTTTTTATAAAGATTTTCCGGAGCAGTTTGATGCTCTGCTCACATACCTAACTCAAAACGGTAAGGCACTTGAGATAAACACAAAGACCTACTCTCTGCACGGAGACCATTTGCAAGTACTGGATATTCAGGTGCTTAAACGCTTTCGTGAGCTTGGGGGAGAGTTTATAACTCTTGGCTCGGATGCCCATCACGCAGACAGGCTGTGTGAGAATTTTGAGCTATACGCAGATATTGTAAAGAGTTGCGGCTTTGGAGGCTTAACTCACTTTGAAAAACGCCGCCCCATTGTAACCCCTTTTTAATCACATAGTTGCTATAAAATAGAGATGAACAATTTAGAGGAGAAGATAGGTTTCAATTTTATAAGGGAGCGGATAAAGCAGCTCTGCTCAACCCCATACGGCAGGGGTAGGGCAGCGGAGGAGCAACTTTCAACCAATGCTGCCACAATAGATAAGAGGCTCGCCCTTACAGATGAGATGCTTACAATCTGCAGATTGGAACACCGCTTTCCGCAAGGGGAGTTTACAGATTGCACCGCTTTTTTACCGGCTCTCTCCGCTCCACACAGCTCTATTTCTATAGAAAATTTAAGGCGATTAGCCTCTTTTATGGAGAATTTGAGGCAGATACTCTCCTTTTTCCGCTCTTGCAAAGAGGGGGCATATCCTGCACTTATGCAATTTTCCTCTGCGATAGATTTCAATACAGAAATTGCCGCCAAGATTGATACTCTGTTGGATAAGAACGGAGATATAAAGGAGAGTGCCACACCTGAGCTTTACAAGATATGCAAGGAGCTTAATTCTATCCAAAACTCAATAGGCCGCAGGGTTGAGGCGTTGCTGAAAAAGGCTAAGGAAGAGGGGTTTGCAGAGGCAGATGCAACTGTTTCTGTTAGAGACGGCAAGCTTCTTATTCCGCTCAGTTCATATAACAAGCGCTCTATTGCAGGCATAGTGCAAGATGAATCTGCAAGTGGTAAAACATTTTTTGTGGAACCGCTTGAGGTAGTGGAGCTCAACAACAAGGTACGGAGCTTGCTTTTTGAAAAGCAGAGGGAGATTGCCAAAATTCTGATGGAGTTTACAGAGCAGATAAGGCCCTATATACCAACCCTTTTGGAGGGGGCAAAGTTTGTTGGGGAGATAGATTTTATAAGAGCCAAGGCAGAGTGTGCGCATCAGATGGAGTGCGGCAAGCCCATTATTTCTCACAATGGCTCTCTGAAGATTGTGAAAGGCCGCCATCCGCTGTTGGAAAGTGCTCTATTCAAGGAGGGTAAGAAGATGGTGCCTGTAGATTTGGAGCTTGACAGAGCGCACCATATTCTTATAATATCCGGCCCGAATGCAGGGGGGAAATCGGTATGCCTAAAGACTACAGGATTGTTGCAGTATATGTTCCAATGGGGTATGCTCACAAGTTGCAGTGCGGTATCTGAGTTCCCTATTTTCAAAAATATAGCAATAGATATTGGCGATGAGCAATCTATGGAGAACGACCTGAGTACCTACAGTTCTCATCTGCTCAATATGAGGAACTTGCTTAAAGAGGCCACAGAGAGTACATTGGTGCTGATAGATGAGTTTGGGAGCGGAACGGAGCCGGCGGCAGGAGGAGCTATCGCTGAGGCAATACTTGAAGAGCTTGAGGGGCGCGGCACCTACGGAGTAATTACAACCCACTATACAAATCTAAAGATTTTTGCAGAGAGCAGCAGCTCGGTGTTGAATGGGGCAATGCAGTTTGATGCGGTGAATATAAGGCCGTTGTACAAGTTGGAGATAGGGGTGCCCGGCAACTCGTTTGCCTTTGATTTGGCGCGTAAAACAGGGCTGCCGGAACAGATTGTAAAAAGGGCGGAACAGAAGGCCGGAGAGAGCTTTATAGACCTTGAAAAACAGCTGAGAAAAATCTCCAAAAACCGCCGCAAGTTAGATGAGAAGCTGGCAAAGGTAAAGAGTGCAGACAAGACATTAGAGTCTGTAACAGAGCAATATACGCAAGAGTTGCAAGATATTAAAAAGGCCAAGAGAGAGATTTTAGAAAAGGCTAAAGAGGAGGCACGCCTGATTTTGGCAGATGCCAACCGCCAGGTAGAGCAGACCATAAAGCAGATTAAGGAGAGGCAGGCGGAGCGGCAGGCCACAAAAATTGCAAGGGAACAACTGAAAGAGTTTGGCAGCAGCTTGGAGAGCGAGCAGCTATCGGCTGAGGATAAGAAGATTGAGGCCAAGATGGAGGCGCTTTTACGCCGTAAGCAGAGGCAAAAACAGAGAAAGGAGAAGAGGGCGGAGCAAGAGAGCCACTCGGAGCCTAATAAAGAGAGCGAGATGCAGTTGGAGTTAAAGATTGGGAGCAAGGTTAAGGTTGAGGGGAGTGCTCTTGCAGGTGAGGTGATAAAGATAGAAAAAGAGTGGGTAACTATCTCAGTAGGAGAGATTAGCAGCCGCGTAAAGCGCAAAGATATAAAGGTTATTTCCAACAAGGAGTTTGGCTCTGTGGCGGCTGTGCAGAGGGCGGTGCGGAGCGGTTACAGCGTTAATGTAGATGAAAATATCCGCCGCCGCAAACTGGAGTTCAAAACAGAGATAGATATAAGAGGGCAGAGGTTGGAGGAGGCGGTTGCAACCATATCGCGCTTTATAGATGATGCCGTTATGGTGGGAGCGCCCCAGGTGAGGATTTTGCACGGCAAAGGGACAGGGGTGCTGAGAGAAGAGTTGCGCAAATTCTTGAAAACAAACCCCTCTGTAGTCAGTTGCCAAGATGAGGATGTGCGCTTTGGCGGCGCCGGCATCACAATCGTAAACCTACAGTAAATGGAATAAGTGGGTGTTTTATCTCTTGGTTCCTAAGCGATTTATATACAAGAGTTTTGCTTCATCAGGTTTGCTGTAGGCATTGCACTCTCTTAAATAGGCATCTAACGCATAGAAATCTTCTCCCCATAGATTTGCGCTAAAATTCTGCATTTTTTGGAGTACATTTATAAATGGTTGCGGATTTTTGTGTCTGCTTAAACTGCGTAAAGAAAGTATGTAATCTTCTCTAAAGACGGTTGGTATTATAATACGAATTTGGCCTTGAGAGAATAGCTCTGCGTTCATCATAATTCTTGAAACTCGCCCGTTCCCATCTATAAAAGGATGTATCTCGCTACAGATAAACATCATATAAGCAGCTTTGGCAAAAGGTTCCTTTAAATTGCAATATAGCTTGAATGCATATTTAAGCGTTCCTATAACTAATTCGGGTGCAACAAATTCTGTGTTTCCAGCCCTATTGCGTACATCTTTGAAAAAACCGGGTGAACACTCCGGCCTTCCCTCCAATAAAACAGAATGCCTATGTTGCAATAGCTTTATGAACTCATCTTCCGTTTTTGGTATGAGGCTCATTTCTTGTCTGTTAGAGAGAAGTTTGAATGTTCCCAAAATGTCGTGAGAATCTGCAATTCTCTTTGGTATAGTTATTCCTGTATCTACAATTTGCTTTGCTTCACTTATTTCAAACTCCGTTCCCTCTATATAGTTAGAAAAATAACTTTCAAAGAAAGAGAACATTCTAAAAGCCTCTTCAGATTTATTATTATCCTCATATACAGGAAAATATCTGTTGCTGAGTTCTTTATATAATGCTTCAAAAATGGGGATTCTTGCAGGGTCCATAGGTTCTCCCGCAGCCCTTGCTTTTCCTTGTGTGGTTGTTAGTATATTGGAACTATGTGTAGCCAACAAAGCCGATATTAACTTATTAAGTTTTTCAAATTCTTGTGTTAGATTAAGTTCTGTTGCAATCTCTCTTGCTCTGTCTCTGAAAAGATTTAATCTCTCCTCTCCTCCTATACGAATCATAGAATCAAGTCTCTCTTCTATAGCGCTTATAGGTAAGCCTTTACTCTCTCCATCCTTGTTTTTTCTGGCTGGCTGCAAAACCTCTAATATCCACCTATATTCAGATGAACAATATACATCAGAAGACCCTAAACGAATATCAGTTGCAATATGTGTAGGCCCCTGCATAATATTAAGAACGATTCCCGGGTAGTCAGTTATTTTTTTTGTAAAACTATATGTGATATATATATATCCTTGCTCCGTTGGGCGTAGTAGTTGGGCGCTCTTATGGCTTATCACACAACCAGGGAGCCGCCAAGCAAGTATCTCAAAAAGATTTCTCCTAATTATATTTTCAGAAGAATCAATTAGATTTGTGGTATAAATTTTTGGGGCAATCTTTTTAGACTTTACACCCTTTGGAGCCCCACCAAAGAAAACCTCCTTAAACGCCTCCATTTTGTACTTTAATTTGTTTACCGATGCAAAAATGAGGGATTTTTGTCGATTAAGCAAGGGGTTTTTGGCTCTTTTTGTCGATTAAGCACAAATTTTCGTAGTTTAAGCTCAGGGCAGGCTTCAGAATAACAGAGAGGCTATCGTTCAGAATAACCATTCCGCTCCTGTTTTTTGTCAATTTGAAACAAAGTATTGTCAAAATGAAACACTCTCCTATTAAAACGAAACAAAATTTGTTGCAAAGGCGATTTTTTGCAACAAAAGGTAACCCCAAAAGAGAAAGATAACTCAGACAGCCACTAAACAGGTTCCAACTCAGGGAGAATAACCACATCATTTTGAGGCCTGTTTTGCAGAAACATACAGTAGTAGATTGGGAGGTAGGTAATGCCCTTTTTCTTAAACACCGCGCGCTCGTTTGAGAAAACTATTGCA
>CADBUS010000086.1 GCA_902797895.1 uncultured Bacteroidia bacterium
ATAGTGTTTGCCAAACAGCAAAATGGCTCGGCAAAGATAGATAATAAAAAAGAAAAGGGAGTGCCAAAACACTCAAGATAAGAAGAGACTATCTATCAAAATATAATAAATTTATTTCATTATGACATTGCTGCCAAAAGGGTAAAATGTACGCAATAGCTTGGAGATTTGGGATATGGAGGCTATTTTGCGGCAAAGGAGAAGAAACTATGAGGGATACAACGGGTTATGCGGTGGCGATGATGCTTGCGATGTTTTGGAATGTGGAGAACTTTTTTTATCCGGAGAGGGTAAAGTATTCAGACTCCTTAAACCCTAAGGTTGAGATGAATTGGGGATGGAAGCGCTTTGCTGCCAAAAGAGACGCTATTGCCAAAACAATTATTGCAACCAAAGATAAGTATGGGGACTTCCCTTCATTTATAGGGTTTTGCGAGATTGGAGAGAGGAGAGTTTTGGAGCAGCTTTGCGGCAACACTCCGCTGCTAAAGTTGGGCTATAGGATTTTACACAAGGATTCTCCGGATGGCAGGGGGATAGATGTGGCAATGCTCTATCTACCGGATAGGCTGAGGGTTACAGCGGTGCGTTATTTGGCGGCAGAAGAGGCTAAGACAAGGGAGATTCTCTATGCTAAAGGGGTTGCGAGGTTGCTGGAGGGAGAGGATACGCTTCATATTTTTGTAAACCATTGGCCATCAAAATTGGGCGGAGCCTCCTCTGCCGCTTTGAGGGAGAGAATAGCAAAGCTGCTCCAAAGGAAAGCAGACTCTATCGCAGAGCAAAATCCGAGCGCAAAAATTATACTTATGGGAGATTTTAACGACTCTCCCACAGGGAGCGCAATAGCAAAGTTGAAGGGGTTTCGCAACCTCTCTCAAGAGCTGCAAGAATCTCTGAAAAAGGAAAATACACCGGCTAAGGCAAGTCATAAATATAATGGCCGATGGGAGATGTTAGACCAATTTCTAACTCGTGGCATAGAGGGGGCAAGGGCTGATATTTTTGCATCGCCTCACCTTTTGCAAGGCGATAAAAAGTTTCTATCGCAGAGGATAAAAAGAACTTTTATCGGGCTGCGCTACAATGGCGGTGTGAGCGACCATCTGCCCATTGTGCTGATTGTATGTAACCCAACAGATTCTTCTCTGCGCCCTGAATGAAATGACAAAAACTCAAAATAGATTCTTAAATTTGTGGCTATGAAACAGTATTTAGATCTACTTAGAAAAATAATGGATGAGGGTGTGGTTAAGCACGACCGCACAGGAGTGGGAACTAAAAGTATCTTTGGCCATCAGATGAGATTCAATCTTAACGAGGGCTTTCCGCTTCTTTCTACCAAAAAAGTTCATCTTAAATCTATTATCTATGAATTACTCTGGTTTATAAATGGAGATACCAACATAAAATATCTTAACGATAACGGAGTTACCATTTGGGATGAGTGGGCAGATGAAAATGGAGAGTTGGGGCCTGTATATGGGGCACAATGGAGAAGATGGGATTGTGGCAACGGCATCTATATAGACCAGCTTAAGAATGTTATGGATACTTTGCAGAAGAATCCCGATTCGCGCCGCATAATTATCTCCTCTTGGAATGTGGCGCAGATAGATAAGATGGCTCTGCCGCCTTGCCACTCTCTGTTCCAATTTTATGTGGCGGAAAAGAGGCTCTCCTGCCAACTTTATCAGAGGAGTGCAGATACTTTTTTGGGGGTTCCTTTTAATATAGCTTCGTACGCTCTGCTTACTATGATGGTGGCAAAAGTTTGTGGTTTTGAGCCAGGAGATTTTATCCATACCACCGGAGATACTCACATCTATCTGAATCATTTTGAGCAGGTGAGAGAGCAGCTGAGCCGTCAGCCGCGCCCTCTCCCAAAGATGATAATCAAAGGGGAGCAAAAGGATATATTCTCCTTCAAGTATGAAGATTTTGAACTTGTTGGGTATGAGCCACACCCGGCAATAAAAGCTCCTGTTGCGGTATGAGCAGAGTTTCAATAATAGTTGCGGTGGCGGAGGATGGAGCCATCGGGAGGAAAAATGAACTGCTTTGGCATATTGCAGAGGATTTGAAATATTTTAAGAGGGTTACAATGGGGCATCCTGTAATTATGGGACGCAAGACCTTTGAATCTATCGGGAGGCCGCTACCCGGGCGCAGAAATATAGTTGTTTCTCGCAAAAGGCTGAAATTGCCGCAAGTTGCAGAGTTCAAAAAAGATGGCACTCCCTCCAAAACCTCTGTTGAGCAGGTGAGCGACCTGCAGAAGTTTTTAAGTTCAATTGCTGCGGCAGAGGGGGAGTTTTTTGTAATAGGCGGAGGAACCATATATGCAGCGGCAATGGAATATGCTCAAAGACTGTATGTTACCAAGATTTTTGCAAAAGCGGAAAATGCAGATACTTTCTTCCCAAAGATAGAGCCAAAGGTGTGGCAGGAGGTTGAAAGTTCAGAAATTATGAAAGATGCGGAGAATGGTATAGAGTTCCAATTTGTTGTATATCAGAGAGCAACCAAAAATAAAAAATAAATATGTCTGTAAAGGGAAGAGACTCTTTCAAAAGTTCGATGGGGGTTATTTTTGCCCTTGTTGGCTCGGCCATAGGACTTGGCAACTTGTGGCGTTTCCCCTATCTTGTTGGTACTAACGGTGGTGCGGCCTTTATTGTAATATATCTTGCGTGCGTTCTTTTGCTCTGTATGCCAATAATGATAGCTGAGTTTGTTATAGGCAGAAGGAGCCAGGCTAACGCCTTTGGGGCATTCCGCAAATTGGCTCCAAAGACAGCTTGGAAAGAGGCCGGTCTTTTGGCTGTTATAACCAGTGTTGTGCTGCTCTCATTTTATAGCGTGGTGGGAGGATGGACGATAGACTATTTTTTGAAGGCACTCGGCTTTGTTTTTAAGCCGGAAACAGACTTTTCTGCCCACTTTGCAAATATGGTTTCATCTACTTGGGAGAATCTCTTTTTTACAATTCTGTTTCTGGTAATTACAGGAGCGGTGATATGGGCCGGAGTAAGAAACGGAATAGAGAGAACCAACAAATATCTTATGACCACCTTAGCATTTTTGATAATATTCATAGCAATATATTCAATGATGCTCCCGGGGGCGAAAGAGGGGCTGAGATTCCTCTTTAAGCCGGATTTCTCAAAGGTTACATTCTCCACAGCACTTGCCGCCTTGGGGCAGGGATTTTTGAGCCTTAGTGTTGGATGTGGCTGCGTCATAACATACGCCTCTTACGCCAACAAAGGAGATAATCTGCTCAAAACCACTACAACTACCGCTTTGGCCGATACCTCTTTTGCCCTTATTGCCGGAATGGCAATACTTCCGGCCGTATTCTCTGCCGGAATGAGTCCGCACGAAGGGGCCGGTCTGGCTTTTGTGTCGCTACCGTATATCTTTACCACAATGCGGTTTGGCTCCATAATATCTATAATCTTCTATTTCATTCTCTTTGCTGCCGCTCTCTCCTCCTCTATCTCAATAATGGAGCCGATAGTTGCTTTTATTAAGGAGGAGTTCAAAACCAGCCGATTCAGAGCAATGCTCACATCGTTTATAATAGTGATTGCCTTTGCTGTACTGTGCGCTCTAAGTTTTGGACTTATAAGCGGTTGGAAGATTTTTGGAAAGAGTATCTTTGACTTTATGGACTATATCTCCTCCAATATCCTTATGGCTGTTGGAGCTATGCTGGTCTCAATCTTTGCCGGTTGGAAAATCTCTGAAAAAGACTTCTTTGATGAGCTCACATCTGCAGGCAAATATAAGATACCCCGCCCTGTATTAAAGACAATAAGGCTTTTTGTGAGATATGTTGCCCCGATAGTTGTGGCAATAATTATTATTAACTCGCTGATGGGTAATTAGCCCAAACCCAGCTCCTTTTTCATATCACGCAATAAATCAAAGGCTTGAAGCGGAGTCATACTGTTCATATCTGCCGCCTCTAATTTTTTGCGCAGAGCAGAAAGGGTTGGATCATCGAGCTGGAACAGCGAGAGTTGCATAGAGTTTTCCTCCTGTTTTGCGGTTGAAGATTGCTGGCCTCTTTTCCCTTTTTCAAGCTCTTTCAGCTTTATTTCGGCCTTATGTAAAACCAGCTCAGGCATACCGGCCAAACGGGCAACGTGAATACCAAAACTGTGTGCTACGCCGCCGGAGCGGAGCTTGTGAAGAAAGATTATCTCCGCGCCGCTCTCCTTAACCTCAATATGAAAATTATTTACCCCGGAGTAGAGCTTTTCAAGCTCGTTAAGCTCGTGGTAATGGGTTGCAAATATGGTCTTTGGAGCCAGGCCGCATCCTTGCAGAAACTCCACTATACTCCAGGCGATAGACATACCATCAAAGGTGCTTGTTCCCCTCCCGATTTCATCTAAAAGTACAAGGCTGCGCTCAGAGAGGTTGTGCAAAATGGCGGCGGTCTCCAACATCTCAACCATAAAGGTGGACTCCCCTTTGGAGATGTTGTCAGATGCGCCGACGCGCGTAAATATCTTATCCACAACACCTATTGTTGCCCCTTTGGCAGGTATGTAGCAGCCGCACTGCGCCAGCAGCACGATTAGTGCAGTCTGCCTGAGCAGGGCTGATTTTCCGGACATATTAGGGCCGGTAAGAATAATTATCTGATTCTCTCCGTTATCCAAAAAGAGATCGTTGGCAACATACTCTTTATCTACCCCAACGGTGGTTTCCAAAACCGGATGCCTCCCCTGCTTTATGCTTATATTAAGGGAGTTATCCACCACAGGGCGGCAATACTTGTTCTCTTTTGCAAGTATAGCAAACCCCACAAGAATATCTATCTGGGCAATAGCATTGCAGCAGAGCTGAACAACAGAAATGTTTTGCTGAATCTTTGCCACAAGTTCAAGATAGAGCCTCTGTTCTATGGCAATAATTCTCTCCTCCGCTCCAAGAATCTTCTCCTCATACTCTTTCAGCTGAGGAGTTATGTATCTCTCCGCGCTAACCAAAGTCTGCTTGCGAATCCAATCTGCCGGAACTTTATCTTTATAGGTATTTCTGACCTCAAGATAGTAGCCGAACACATTGTTGTAACTTATTTTAAGAGAGGGGATTCCTGTGCGTTCACTCTCGCTCTGCTGCAGAGAGAGAAGAAACTCTTTGCCCTCTGTGGAGAGGCGTCTGAGTTCATCCAATTCGGCATCAACCCCATCAGCAATTATAGGCCCTTTTCCAAATGTGGCAGCCGGCTCTGCCGCAATAACCCTTGCTATCTCATTGCTTAGCTCACTATACTTTTCCTTATCGCGATAGAAATTATTTAATCCATCAATCTTCTCTTTCAGAGCACCTTGCTCAAGCAGCTGTGCAATAGGCTCCATCTGCGCGAGCGCTCTGTGAAGTTGCAAAGTCTCTCTGGGAACAATCTTGCCTGCCGAAGCGCGAGAGATTATTCTCTCCATATCTCCCACACACCCAATTCTTTGGTGCAATTCTTTCCGCAGATGGCTGTTTGAGAGGAAGAACTCTACTGCATCATACCTGTTGTTTATCTTCTCCACAGAGAGAAGCGGCATAGCTATCCAGCTGCGTAAAAGCCTGGCTCCCATAGCACAAGCGGTATGGTCCACAATATCCAATAGGGAGATGCCATCGGGAGAAAAAGTTTCAAAAATCTCAAGATTCCTTACCGTAAATTTATCCAGCCAAACAAACTCCTCGCGGTCTATTCTGGAGATTGAGTTTATGTGCATTGTGCCGCTCTGTCCCTTGATAGTTACAGCATCAAAACTGCTTAGGCCGGAGGCTCTGTTCTGTTGAAGATAAAAGAGAACGGTGCCGGCGGCAACCTTTGCAAGTTCCAATCGCTCAATCCCAAACCCTTTGATAGCCATCTGCCCAAAATGCTCCTCTAACTTTGTGTTGCAGGCCTGCTCCACAAAAGCCCAGTCGTCCATTACGGTTATGTAGAACTTATCTGAAAAGTGCTTTTTGAATCCCTCTACATACCCCTTTTGGAGTAGCACCTCTTTGGGAGAGAAATCTGCGAGCAAAACATCAATAAAATCGAGGCTACCCTGCGCCACCTTGAATGTTCCTGTAGAGACATCCAAAAAGGCTATTCCGCATAAATCTTTATAGAAATAGAGGGCAGCAAGATAGTTGTTTTTGTTGCGGTCCAAAACATCCTCGTTATAGGCAACCCCCGGCGTAATAAGCTCAGTAACACCACGCTTAACAATAGTTTTTGCAAGTTTCGGATTCTCTAACTGATCGCATACCGCCACTTTATATCCGGCCCTCACCAATTTTGGAAGATAATTATCTAAAGCGTGATAGGGGAAGCCGCACAACTCCACAGAATCTGCTACCAATCCGGAGCGCTTTGTGAGTATAATGCCAAGCACACGGCTCACCACAACGGCATCCTCTCCATAGGCCTCATAAAAATCTCCAACTCTCATAATTAGCAAAGCCTGAGGATATTGCGCCTTAAACTGCATATATTGGCGCATCATTGGGGTGTTCAGATTCTTTTCGGCCATAACTTAAAAGCGCCATTTTGTTTGTGTGGCGTAGCTGCAAAATTAAGAATCTGTTTTGATTAAACCGTAAAAAAGTTTTATGCTTGTGCGAATCTTGGGAGGTCAAAATCTGAGATAAGATTCTTCGCTGATGCTCAGAATGACAATGGAGATAAGATTCGTTTTTTCTTAAAACTTTCTTAACAATGATTTTCAAATAGTTGCAAAAAAGAAAATAATATCTATCTTTGCAAATAGTTGATCTATAAAGCGAATCCTATGAAAAGAATCTTAATCTATTGCAGAAAACAAATAGTTAAGAGAGCCGGTTTTAACTTGCTTGCTGCTATTGTAGGTTGTCTCTTTCTTTATGGCTGCCCTACTCCGGTCCCACACGGCGTCAAAACAACGCACTTTGTTACAGAATATCTCTATGTTGCTCATTATAACACAATACAATATAATGAGAATACTATGCTTTTAACATATTTAACAAATACAGAAAAGAAGATAACAGAGAGAGAAGACAAAGAGGCGTATGAGGCACTATGCACTAAACATAATGATATAGATTTCTTTTGCGAAGAGGTATCTCTGGGCTGTTCGGTTATAAATCAAGATATCTCCGCTCTTTCTATTAAAACCAAATCTGCGTATGACGATGAGCACCCCTCCGGCTCAGATATAGGAGATATAACAACCCTTTTTACAACAACAATAGCTCCTTTTATAGAGAGTGGCTATCAGAATCTTTATCCGGCAAGTGAGGTTGATTATAACGCCTTCCCTTTTAATCTTTTTTACTCAAAGTATGGGTGGCCTTATGGTATAGGATATAATTTTTCAGACAAGACAAATTACCCTAATCACGTTATTTCCAAAAAGATAAAAGAGTTATCTTTCCCTTTGGTTATGATAGGCCCTTTTCCGCAGTGGGATAATTCCAGATCTATTGCCGCAATAATTTTTGATAAGGCTCCAAAAACTCCAGGTGCCTACGAGTTTGAAATGAACATTAAAACAACAGAGGGTAAAGAGTACAATCTTAATTGCAAAATGAAATTCAATTAAACCCTGAAAGCAGGGTGGCGTACTGCTTGGCAGCAAAGGCTCTGGTGTATTTTTCTGTGGAGCTGTTTATCTCTTTGGAAGATTGGGCGGCTTTACGGCTTTGCAAAAGAGCCTCCTCTATCGCCTTATAATCTTCCCATTCACAGATAGTTCCGGCCTCTGTTTCTTTCAGCACCGCAGCAAGATCGCCATCCGTAGGGCCAAAAGCAAGTATCCTGTTGCCTGATGCCAAATATTCAAACAGCTTACCTGTGAGTATATTGCCGGCCTCCCTCTCCTTTCTTAACGGAAGCAGCAGCAGGTTGGCTCTCTTTTGCCAGGCAATGCTCTCTAAATGAGCCACATATCCAAGTCCTGTGTGGTTTTTTGCAAGGCCGTTCTCTTCTATCTGCCTTTTGGCAACCTCTGCGGTCTGCCCCATTGTAACTATCATAAGCGAAGCGGCAAAGCTGCTATCATCTTTAGCCATTTTGCCGAGTATCTTCCAGAGGGCATCGGGGTTGCCATCTTCTGTAAGCAGCCCTGTGTGAACTATCACAAAACGTTCTGCTGCTAGCTCTTTCACCTTGTTTTCAAACTTTTGCAGGGCAGGATTGGTTTGGGTAGAAAAATCGTCGGCATCGTAGCCGTTGGTTATAACCTCCACCTTAGGGGCAAAAGAGGCATACTCTCCTGTTGTAAAATCTCTCTTCATCCCCTCAGAGACCACCACCACCTTATCGGCACTTTGTAGCACACTGCGCTCCAAATTCAAATGTTTTTTCATTCCCGCTTTGGAGATTCCAAGATGCTTGAAGTAGAAAATTTTTGTCCAAGGATCTCTGAAATCTGCCACCCAGGGAATATTGAACTTTGAGTGCAACTGCTTAGCTATAAGGTGCATAGAGTGAGGCGGGCCGGTGCTTACAATAGCATCGAAATAGCCATCTCCCTTTTGTGTAATCAGCTTTGAGAGAAATTTTACAGAGGGGGTTATCCACCAACGTCTCGGATCGGGAATAAACCAATTTGCTCTTATATGTAGCGAGAGCCTCTGCAAAAATCCCCTCTTTTGGGTAGAGGAAGAGCCAACAAGGTTTGCCTGAATATGGTCGCTGTTTTTTTTACCCGTCAGCTTTTTGTATAGGCTGTAAGGCTCTCTGATTTTGCGCTTTATAACGGTGGTCGCTTCCGGAATCTCTTTAAGCAGAGAGTTGTCTGTGGAGTTTGCCTCGGGGTTTGAAGGTGTATAAACCACTATCTCCCAACCGTTTTGAGGAAGATACTTTGCCATTTTAAGCCAACGTTGCACTCCGCTCCCACCTGTTGGCGGCCAATAGTATGTTATTACAAGCAGCCTTTTCACTTTGCTCTATTTCTCTTTTAGCAATCCTCTACAGTTCCCTTTATAAGGTTCTGATATAGGCAGTTAGCCACTCTGCGATGTATTGCCATAAAGCCCTGCTCTCTGCTATCCTTACAGCCGTTTGTCATAATAACAATGCCAAAAGTTCTCAGATCGTTCCAAAACATAGAGGTATAAGCTCCGTATGCACTGCCGGTATGGCCAATCATTGTTTTGCCCGGAATAAGGGTTGTGGCTGTCTCCAAGGCAAAGCCGTAATATACTTTGTGTTTGTAATCGTCTGAAGGATAGTCGTCTGTCTCCACAAGGCGGCTCTGCATAAGCATCGCACTTTGAGGGGCGATAATTTTTACTCCATCCGGAGTAGTGCCAAGCCCCATATGCATCTGCATAAC
>CADBUS010000087.1 GCA_902797895.1 uncultured Bacteroidia bacterium
TGTGAGAGGTATGTTGGTTCTGATACTATCCGGAATAGTCTTTACAATAACAGGAGGAATTGTATCTTTTGGGCCGCCGGTTGGGCCTTGCGAGGTGTTTGCGCAGCTGTGAGAATAGAGTATATACACAACAGCCGCTGCAATCAAAATCACTCTCTTTATTATCTTCTCTGCTTTGTTTCTCATCTTTTAAGATTCTTAATCGGTGTTCTTTACATCAACTCTCCATACAGAATCTATTCCCTTGATCTGCTGGATATTCTTTATAATATCCTCAAGGTCGTTTGTATTGTGTACGTAGAGGTCTATATACCCCTCAAAAATGCTGTCGTGAGTCTCAAAAAATATCTTGCGGATATTTACAGAGAGCATTAGAGTTATATATTTTGTTACATCATTTACAATTCCGAGCCTATCTATTCCCTTGAGCTGTATGCGTGTAAGGAATGAGAGTATGGTGTGTTTGGTCCACTTGGCATTTATAATTTTGCTGCCGTTGCGGCTTGCCATTGCAACTGCAACGGGGCATATCTTTTTGTGTACAATAACCTGATTATTATCTACAAAGCCAATTATAGGATCTCCCGGAATAGGGCGGCAACACTCGGCAACCTTGTAACTGAGGGTTTTATCTATTGGATTCTCCTCCAACAGATAATCTTTGCGGGTATCTATGGTCCTATTGTCTGCCGCTTGCTGCCGGCCCTTTTTAGCACTGTTTTTTGACTCCGTATTCTCCTCTTTACCTCTCCAAAACTGGAAATTCCAGTACTTTACAAGTTTGTTCTCCTTATTCTTTTTAAGAATCTCTCCAAGGTTGGAGAGGTTGATAACCCCTGCGCCAATTTTGCTGTAAAGCTCATCTTTGCTATTTACATTATACTCAGCAAATACCTTTTTCAAAACTCCGGTCTGAGATTTTACCCCATACTTTTCCAGCTCTCTCTCCAAAATCTCCTGCCCCAATTTTATGGAGTCTTTGGCTTCAGCCTTCAGAAAATCTGTAATAAGGGTTTTGGCTTTGGCCGTTTTCACAAACTCTAACCATTGGCGTTGAGGTTTTTGGGAAGCTGCGGTAAGAATCTCAATCTGGTCTCCGTTTCTTAAAGGTTGTGAGAGAGAGGCGAGTTTAAGATTTACCTTGGCGGCAATGGCCTTGTTGCCAATCTCGGAGTGAATAGCGTAGGCAAAATCCAAAACGGTGGAGCCTTTCTCCATAAGTTTGGATTCTCCTGCTGGAGTGAATACGTGTATCTCCTTGGATAATAAGCCTGTGTGGAAGTTATCCAAAAATTCCAAGGCGTTGGCATCGGGATTTTCAAGTACACCTCTTACCATATTGAGCCAGGAATCCATATCGTTTTCGTTGGATTTGGTGCCTCCCTCCTTGTAGTTCCAATGGGCGGCAACTCCCTTTTCTGCAATGGCATCCATTCTAACGCTCCTTATCTGCACCTCAACCCAGCCTCCCTGCGGGCTCATAAGGGTACAGTGTAGGGCTTCATAACCATTTGACTTTGGTGTACTTACCCAATCGCGAATACGGTCTGTATTAGATTTGTAATCCTCAGATATAAGAGTGTAGATATCCCAGCATTGCTTTCTCTCCGAGCTGCCCTGCTTGGGGGTAAATACAATTCTTACCGCAAAGAGGTCATATATCTCCTCAAATGGTATTCCCTTGTTTCTCATCTTGTTCCAGATGGAGTAGGGGGTTTTTATCCTTTTGGAGATTGTAAACTTATACATAGCCCCCTCCAAGAGTTTGGATATAGGCTCAATAAAGTTATCTATGGCAATTCCCTTTGTTTGAGTATATTCATCTATGCGGCGCGTAATCTCGTTATACTCCTCCGGCTGTCTGAATTTGAGCCAGATATTCTCCATCTCCGATTTAATGCTGTAAAGACCGAGCCTATGGGCCAGAGGAATAAAGATATACATAGTCTCGCTGAGTATCTTATCCTGCTTGCGCTCCGGCATAGAGTCTATTGTTCTGAGGTTATGCAGCCTGTCTGCCAGCTTAATGAGTATAACCCTAACATCGTCGTTAAGGGTAAGGAGCATTCTCTTAAAGTTCTCTGCCTGAAGCGATTTCTCATCTTCATTTCCTCCCTCCATATTGCCGAGCATTGCAGATTTTATTTTTGTAAGCCCATCTACCAAAGAGGCAATTTTTGCCCCGAACATTCTCTCAATATCCTCAACTGTATAGTCTGTATCCTCTACAACATCGTGTAGCAGAGCGGCTACTATAGATTTGTAACCCAAACCAATCTCTTGCACAACAATCTTGGCAACAGCAATCGGGTGGGTGATATATGGCTCTCCCGATTTGCGCCTGACTCCGTAATGGGCCTTGTTTGCAAACTCAAAAGCCTTTATCACCCCCTCATACTCCTGCTGTGTGGCACAGCGCTTTAGAGCGGCAAGGCGCAAAGACTCAAACTCTTTTTGTATCAGTTGGTTATCTTCTATAGTAAAATCACTCATCCCTTTATAACTTTCTAATATGCTTGCAATGTGCAGGTTATGCTCTGTAACTATACTCTCAAATCTCTCTCTCCGGCTTTTGCCGCCTCTATCTTCTTTTGGAGCCCCTGCTTGAATGTTCCATCTTCCATTTGTGCCAACTCCTTCTCTATAAGCCTGTAACCCTCGGCCTTAGTCTCTGCAGAGGCGTAGTCTTCTAAATACTCTATAAGTGTAAGCAGGGCATTTGGAGTACAGAATTTCTTTATAAATCCGGGTATGGCAAACTCCATAAAGTGCTCGCCTGTTCTGCCTGCTCTGTAGCAAGAGGTGCAGAAGCTCGGTATAAAATCTTCACTCATAAGCCATCTGACAGCCTCATCCAAATTTCTGGTATCTCCTACCTGGAACTGCTCCTCGTTCAGATTTTGAGTAGAGCCCTTTGGCTTTTCATAGCCGCCAATCTCCAATCTGGTTCCTGCATCTATCTGAGATACGCCAAAGTGGATAACCTCGTTCCTTATAGCAGGGCTCTCTCTGGCAGTCATAATCATTCCTGTGTATGGTACAGAGAGCCTGAGTATTGCAACGAGCCTCTTAAACTCCTCATCTGTAGTTTTGTATGGCAGCGGCAAGTTCATATCCGTAGCCGGTTGTATTCTTGGGAAGCTGATTGTATGCGGCCCAACTCCAAACCTCTCTTTAAGGTGTATTGCGTGTGAGACAAGGCCAAGAGTCTCAAATCTCCAATCGTAAAGCCCCACCAAAGCTCCTATTCCAAGGTCATCTATTCCGGCCTCAAAAGCTCTGTCCAAACCATCCAATCTCCACATAAAGTCTCCCTTTATTGTGTTGGCAGGGTGGTATTTGGCGTAGGTCTCCTTATGGTAGGTCTCTTGGAAAATCTGATATGTTCCAATGCCTTCTGCCTTAATTATCTTATAACCATCTACATCCAATGGTGCAGCATTTATGTTCACTCTTCTTATAGCTCCCTTTCCGGAGCGTACAGAATATACCTTGCTTACACAGCCGGCTATATATTCCGGCGAGTAGAGAGGCGATTCTCCAAATACAAGAATCAGCCTTTTATGCCCCTCATTCTCAAGAGATATGACCTCTTTTACAAGCTGCTCTTCTGTTAGAGTGCGGCGCACTGTGTTGTGGGAACTCTTTCTGAAACCGCAATAGGCACAGTCGTTTACGCAATGGTTGCCGATGTAGAGCGGCGCAAAGAGCACAATCCTATTGCCGTAAATCACCTTTTTAAGCTCTCTTGCAGCATTATACAACTCCTCCAATCCCTCCTTTGAGGTAATTGCAAGCAGCGCAGCCGTCTCCTGTAGCGTAAGAGGGGTTTTACTCAGCGATTTGGCAAAAATCTCTCTATAGTGCCCTTTGTCCTCTTTTGTGCTTTTTATCAGGCTATGGAGTTTTTCGGAGTCGATAAAATCTACCGCCCCCTTGCTCAGGCTTTTATTCAATTCTATTCCCGACAGTTTCATATCTTATTGATTCTCTTAGTTGTTGGCTGTTGTTGCCTTTATTTTTTCCAAAAACTTTTCAGGACTTACAATAAACCTTGTGTGAGTGCCCTTTCCAATCTCTCCTTTGTTGTCGTATGCCGTTACGCGGAAAGAGATAGCTTTTCTGTCTATCTTCTCCACTACCGCCTCGGCCCAAACCTGAGTGCCCGGTAAGCAGGCTCTAAGGTGCTGTATATGCAGCTCTATTCCAACACTATCCAGCCCAACAGGCTCTTTTTTGAGCAGCAGAAAAGCCGCCTCTTCCATCATAGAAATCATTGCCGGAGTGGAGAATACAGGCAGAGCTCCGGTTCCGAATGCCGCTGCTGTATTATGCTCTGTAACCTCTCTGCGAGCAATGTTGCTCATTCCTATCTTTATATCTTCTATCATATCTGTAAATCAATAAGTTACTACTCTTTAACAGCTTTTGAAAAGTTATTTACAAACTCCTGCGCGGTGGCAGAAATTTTACTCTCCGTAGGAGCTCCAAGAGCTTCTACTATCGGGAGTACGGTATTTATATTCTGCTCCTGCGCAAACTTTGCAATGGCCTTTGCTCCGGCTCCGTTCCAGCCGCTTGTTCCAAAGATACCCATAACTTTGTTCTTAGGGCTCATTATCTTAATCTCGTTGCAAAGATGCTCCATCATAGGGTGCATATAGGTATTGTAGGCGCAGCTGCCGAGCAGCAATCCCTTGAATCTGAGAATATCACTCAAAATATATGATACGTGTGTTTTTGAGACGTCGTATGTTCTTATGTTCTTTACACCTGCATTGTGAAGCATTGCTCCAAGCCGGTCTGCCAGATTGGCGGTATTGCCGTACATTGAGGCATATACAATTACAACCCCCTCCTCAGATTTGTGGGCGGCCCAATCTGCATAGAGCCCAACAACCCTTGCAGGAGCCTCTTTCCAAACCACTCCGTGCGAAGGAGCTATAACCTTGAACTCCACACCGCTGAGCTTGTTTATTGCGCGAGTTACCATCTGGCTGTATTTAGATACGATGTTGGAGTAGTATCTTCTCATTTCAGGAATAAGAATCTCATCCATATTGTAATCGCTATCAAAAATACCTCCGTCCAAAGTACCATAACTGCCAAAGGCATCGCAGGTAAAGAGTACAAGATCTTTAAGATCGAGCGTAACCATAGTCTCCGGCCAATGTACCCAAGGTACGGCGGCAAACTTGAGCGTTCCCTCTCCTATGGATAGCTCATCGCCGTCGTTAATGCACATAAAGCTCTCTTTATCAACTCCGTAGTATTTTTCAAGCAGTTCAAAGGTCTTACTGTTGCCTATCAGCTTTACGGCAGGGTACTTTGCAAGCACGCTCTTAATCATACCGGAGTGGTCCGGCTCCATATGGTTTACAACAAGGTAATCCAAAGCCTTGCCGCCAAGCAGGCTCTCTATCTTATCCAGGAACTCGCCGTCTGAACCATACTCAACCGTATCTATAAGCACATTTTTTTTATCTTTAATCAGATACGAGTTGTATGAAACTCCGTATGGAATAGGCCAATTATTTTCAAAAAGTGTTGTTCTCCTGTCGTTTACACCAATGTAGGTGATTCTCTCTGTAATTTTGAATGTTCTCATTCTGCGCTATTTTTAATCTGTTATCTATTCTATTCTAAAAGAGTTTAAGTTGGTTGTCATCTCCACTATCATCATTTGTGGCAGACTCTTTTTGAGGTGGATCGGAGCCTCCTGCCGCTATGGCATAAAACTCCTCCTCGCTAATTATGGGAATACCGAGCTTTTGCGCTTTTGCAATTTTGGAATCCCCTGGCTTTGTTCCGGCCAAAAGGTATGTGGTAGAGGAGCTTACAGAGCTGCCTACCTTTCCTCCGTGAGCCTCTATGTAGAGCTTCATTGTTTCACGCGGTATGGAGTAGTTGCCTGTAATCATAATTGTCATTCCTTTAAGCTCATCTGAAACAGGGGCTTGGCTCTTTGATTCAAACTGTAATCCTGCTTTTTTGAGAGCTGCTATGGTTTGCAGATTTTGCTCGTTGCTGCAAAAATCTACTATCGCCTGAGCTACGGTAGGGCCAACATCCTCCATAGCTGTAAGAGCCTCCATATTGGCCTCTATAATGTTGTCTATATTTTTGAATCCGGTGGCCAAAGCCTTTGCGGTAGTCTCCCCAATTAGCTTAATTCCAAGGCCATATAGAACTCTGCCAAATGGAATCTCCTTGGATTTTTGCAAAGATGCCCTAAAATTTTTTACGCTCTTCTCTTTCCATTTCTCCAAAGAGAGCAGCTGCAAATCGCTGAGAGAGTACAAATCCTCTATTCTTTTGATATATCCCTTTTGGCAAAGCTGGTCAATAGCCACCTCTCCCAAGTTTATATCCAATGCTTTGCGAGAGCAGAAATGCAGAAAACGCCCCTCTATCTGCGGCAGGCAACCCTCTGAATTCGGGCAGAAAAACTTAGCCTGCTCCGGATCTTTGATTAACGGAGTGGAACACGAAGGGCATAGCTTTGGAAATTCAAATTGGCGGCTATCTGCCGGTCGCTTATCCAATTCTACTCTTGTAATCTTTGGAATAATCTCTCCACCTTTTTCTACATATACATAATCGCCAATCCTTATGTTGAGTATCTGCATCTGCTCTGCGTTATGGAGGGTGGCCCTCTTAACGGTAGTGCCGCTAAGTTGCACAGGCTCAAGGTTTGCCACAGGGGTTACCGCACCGCTGCGCCCAACTTGATAATCTATTGAGAGTACCTTTGTGAGAGCCTCTTCCGGCTTGAACTTGTAAGCCACTGCCCAGCGCGGTGTTTTGGCTGTATATCCCAAGGCTTGCTGAACCGAGAGCTCATCTACCTTTACCACTACTCCGTCTGTAGGGTAGGGCAGTGAGGTTCTCTTTGTATCCCAGGAAGTTATGTACTCTACAACCTCATCTATAGTGTTGCACTTTTTGGAATGTTCGGAGATTGGCAACCCCCAAGAGAAGGCGTTGCTGAGAGTCTGACTATGAAGCTCAAAATCTGAATCAGGAGCAATCAGATGATAGAGAACGCATTTAAGTCCTCTCTTGGCTACCTGGCTGCTGTCTAACATTTTGAGAGTGCCTGCCGCAGCATTTCTCGGGTTGGCAAAGGGCTGCTCCTCGTTCAGAATTTTATCATAGTTGAGTTTGTCAAATGCCTCAAAAGGCATATATACCTCTCCGCGTATTTCAAATTCAGGCGGATATGAGAATCCCTCATTCAGCTTTTCAGGTATTGAGGATATGGTTCTGATATTTCTTGTAACATCATCTCCGCTTGCGCCGTCTCCTCTTGTGAGCGCTCTTATCAATACCCCGTTGCGGTAGAGGAGATTTATTCCGGTACCGTCAAATTTAAGCTCGCAGTTGTATGTAAAGGGCTTATCTGTAAGCCTTCTGACTCTTGCATCAAACTCTTTCAGCTCCTCTATGCTGTATGTATTTGCAAGGGAGAGCATTGGGTGCAGATGCTTATACTGCTTGAAAGGGGAGTTCTCTTTTTTGAGGTCGCTCCCCACCTTTTGAGTAGGAGAATCCTCTGTAATAAACTCAGGATAAAGAGCTTCTAACTGCGTAAGCTCCCTCAGAAGAGCATCAAAGGCATAATCAGATATGATGGGGGTATTTTCCACATAATACCTGCGGTTATGCTCGGCAATCTCCTTGCGTAAACTCTCTATTCTATTTTTAGCTTCGGTTTTCTCCATAAGAATACTCAAGCCCCAAATTTAACCATTTTCCGAGAAAATTGGTACCTTTGTGGAGGATTTTAAAGACATTTCAACTATGCAGAAATCTATTGTTATTCTTACGGGAGGCGGTCCTGCTCCGGGAATAAATACAGTGGTTGGTACAATTACCAAAGCATTTATAAGCCGCGGATACAGAGTATTGGGCCTGCACGGCGGCTACAAAGGGCTATTCAGCAAGGAGCCAAACTTTGTGGAGCTCGATTTCTTTAAGGCAGACGATATATTCAATCGCGGAGGCTCTTTTTTGGTTATGAGCCGCTTTAAGCCTAAAGATGAGGACTTTGAGAAGAACTTTAACCTTAAATTTTTTCAAGACAACAATATAGAGCTGCTGGTAACAATAGGGGGAGATGATACTGCCTCTACTGCAAACCGCATTGCCAAGTTCTTGAAAGAGAGGGAGTACCCGATAGCCAATATTCACGTTCCAAAGACAATAGACAACGATTTGCCTCTGCCACAGAACATACCAACCTTTGGCTATCAGTCTGCAAAAGGAGAGGGTACGAGGATAGCGGCCAATGTTTATGAAGATGCCCGCACAACACACTCCTGGTTTCTAATTTCGGCTATGGGGCGCAGCGCAGGCCATCTTGCACTTGCAATTGGCTATACCAATCATTTTCCTATGATAGTGATTCCGGAGATGTTCAATAAGAGCGAAATTACTGTAGATAAGATACTTAATATGGCTATCTCATCTATAATAAAGAGAAAGATTTTGGGTATAGATTATGGTGCAATCATTATATCTGAGGGAGTATTTGAAGGCTTTTCTCCAGAGGATTTAAAATCATTTGGAGTTAATTTTTCATACGATGAGCACGGCCATCCTGAGCTTGGTAAAATCTCTAAAGCACAGATGTTCAACGATATGCTTGAGCCAAGGCTCAAGGCGTTGGGAATATCCGCAAAAACACGCCCTGTGGAGATTGGGTATGAGATACGCTGCATAACTCCGCACGCCTACGATTTGGTTTACTGTACGGAGCTGGGTATGGGAGTATATAAGCTATTCAAGAAGGGAATTACGGGCTGTATGGTCTATATGGATTTGAATGGTAATATCAAATCGCTCTATCTGAAGGATATGCAGGATCCTAAAACCGGTAAAATTCCGCCGAGAGGAGTTAATATCCATCAAGATAAGGTTAATATGATATTTGAGCACGTGATGCACTATATCACACCTAATGATTACGAGGCGGCAAAAAAATATGTTGAGGATCCGTCTGTATATGACTTTAAGAAAATCCTCAACTGGTAAAGGGCTGTAAAGCGCTTGATTTGAGCCATCTTGGAGGGTCGAACTCCAGACCTACGCGTTACGAATGCGTTGCTCTGCCGACTGAGCTAAGATGGCATTGCTATCGCGAGCAAAAATAGTAAAAAAA
>CADBUS010000088.1 GCA_902797895.1 uncultured Bacteroidia bacterium
ATTATGTTATTTTCAACCACATCCGTTCTTGATGGAAAGAAAATTCTTGATTACAAGGGAATTGTAACAGGAGAAACCATTATTGGAGCAAATATATTCAAAGATTTTTTGGCCGGAATAAGGGACATTGTAGGAGGCCGCAGCGGTGCATACGAAAGAGTACTTATGGAGGCAAGGGAGACCTCCCTCAGAGAGATGAGCGAACGCGCTGCCGCTCTGGGAGCAAATGCTATAATAGGGATAGATATTGATTATGAAACTGTTGGGAGTGGCGGTATGCTTATGGTATCTGTTTGCGGAACTGCTGTTGTAGTGGAATAATATTGTTATAAACTAATAAATAGTTCATTATGAAAAAGATTGTAATTGTTTTAATGTGTGCATTATTGGTTTTGCCTATCGGTTGTGCCAATATGAACAAAACTACTCAGGGTGGCTTGCTTGGCGGTGGCGCCGGTGCTGCCGTAGGAGCCGGTATTGGTGCTCTGCTTGGTAAAGGTAAGGGAGCCGCAATTGGTGCAGCATTGGGAAGTGCTGTTGGTGCCGGTGCAGGAGTGTTGATTGGCAGAAAGATGGACAAAAAGGCCGAGGAGCTTGCACAAGAGCTTGAAAATGCCAAAGTTGAGAAGGTTACAGATGTAAATGGCTTGGAGGCCATTAAGGTTACCTTTGATAGCGGATTGCTTTTCCAGAGCGGAAAATCTGCTCTCTCTTCTGCCTCAAAGGCGGAGCTTACAAACTTTGCCTCCAAGATGAGAGATATGGCGGATACAGATATTACTATTTGTGGCCATACAGACAACACCGGCTCTGCTGAGGTAAATGAAAGACTCTCACTCCAGAGAGCAAATGCTGTTGGAGATTATCTGAAATCTCTTGGCATAGGCTCTTCTCGCCTAAAGAGCGAGGGCAAATCTTTCACCGAGCCTATTGCAGATAACAAAACTGCAGAGGGGCGTGCTCAAAACCGTCGCGTTGAGGTATTTATTACCGCAAACGAGGCAATGGTTCAGAAGGCCGAAGCCGGAACCCTTGAATAATAGCGCTATTGAAATAATGGTAAACAAAGAGGGGGTCAAAAGTTTTGACTCCCTCTTTATCTATTTATCTATCCCACAGCCCGCACACAGCACCGGCCACTAAAGTGGCGGAAAAGCCAACGCACTAATAGGCCGCAGAAGCGGCCGGTCGCTAAAGCGATTTTTTAGCTCTCTTCTCCCTTTTTTGCTGCCTCCAATTCTTCTTTATCTCTGTTCTGTTTTATCTGCTTAATGTATATATCTCTCTGAGGGAATGGAATCTCTATACCATTTTCGTTCAGAGTATTATAGATAATCTCATTTGCAGCGGCATTATATTTATATCTCTCTGTAACAAGCACATATTGATATACCTTTAGCAATATGCTGTTATCCCCAAACTCAGATAGGCGCACCACAATTCCATAGCTGCTATCTAAAAGTTCTCTGCCATACTTATCCTTGA
Organism: uncultured Bacteroidia bacterium; assembly: GCA_902797895.1. Lineage (GTDB taxonomy): Bacteria > Bacteroidota > Bacteroidia > Bacteroidales > UBA932 > Egerieousia. Next base: position 1,486 of record CADBUS010000088.1, read on the forward strand.
GATTCAACTTTATAAGGGCTTTTTTCAGCAGCTCTCTCACCTTGGCAACCTCTGTTCCGTACCTTACACCTATCGGGATAATAAGCAACTCGTATGCATTGTTTCTTGTAAGGTTTTTGAAATTTTTGCTGTACAGATTGGTATTTGGAAAGGCCATAATACTGCCTGTTTCTGTCTGTATCATAGTACTTTGATAGGTAATACTATCTACCACGCCCCTTATTCCGTCGCACTCAACATAATCTCCCACTCTCAGTCTGCCGGACATTAGTGACACACCGTAGAAGAAGTTGTTTATAACATCTTTGAGGGCGAAACCGATACCTGTTGCAAGGCCGGCACCAATTATTGATATTGCGGTAGATGGAATCTCAAGAAGCAAGAAGCATAGTACTATGTAGGCTCCCCAAGTGCAGATATTTATTATTGAATTGGAGAGGGTAAAGTTTATCATATTCTCCGGCAACTCCTTAAGTTTTGTTTTATTGAGAGTTGTGCGTATTCTGTAAATTCTGTAGAAAGATTGCAGGGCATATACTCCATACCTGAATATAAAGAATAGCGATGTGGCAGTAAGCACCTTCATTACAGATAGGTCTATAACCTGATCGTAATGCAAGAACGGCACTCTCAAATATTGTAAGCAGATAGATTCCAAATCAAACACACCTGCTGCCATATACACGCAAAGAGGTATAGACCAAATTGTTATAGCCGGGACTACCGCCATTTTAAGCATATCGTAAAGCCAACTTACCTCTATGTAAGAGCCCTTGCTCTTTTTGCTGATAAAGCTGTAGTGATTGAGCGAATAGGCCCTCTTCCTCTTTATCATAAGCCTGTTGTAGAATATTCTCATAAGATCGCTTATAGCTGTAATAGATTGTATTACAGACAGCTGGAATATCCACCAGATTATTATGATAATAGAGAGCAATACATAACCGCTCCACGCCACTATTGTTGTTGCAACCAAAACGGTAAGGGTGAAGTAGTTATAGAGCTTGTCGCTGAAAGGTATCCGATTCTTTAGCTTTTTGCAGATATGATACTGCCAGAGAGTAAAGAGTAGCAGTAGTGCAGGAAGCCCCAGATTTATAAGGGTATTAGGTATGAATGTTATTCTTATGAATATGAGTATAAGGCTAAGGAGCATAATAGGGAAGTAGGCCTTAATGCCGCTCCTTACCTGATCTCCCTGCAAACGTATTGCAAATGAGAGGAATATGGCAGCCAGCAGCCAAGCAAACTCTACCAACAGCCTGGTAGCCATCTTCATAAAATAGTGGGTAGAAGACATCATTGCTATGGTGGTGGCTACGGAGAATATTACAACAGCTCCCAACAACATAAGGCATAGGCCGTGGCTTTTGAAACGCTCGCTGCGGAAAAATTTAACCTTCTTTGTAAGCAGCCGCACTATCAGCTTGCTTAATCCAAAGGCTACCAACAGATAGAATGTAACAAAGAGCATCAGTCCGAATATAGTCTGCGGCCTCCATTGGCTTCTTGCCTTTGGATTGAGAGCAACTTCCCACTTATCTGATATATCGTTCTTTACACGCGACAAAAACTTTTTTGGCTGTGCAAGAATATAGAAGTAGTTGGTCTGCCCATCTACAAAGATTCGCTTTTGCACTCCCAAATATTTGCTCTGCGCATACTCGTATGCCTCTTTTAGCTGGTTCCAAGTGGCATCGTAGTGTGTACTATCGTTAATAATATCCTCTTTTGTCTGCAGGTATAGCTCGCGTAGATTTTCTGCATAAAAGATACAGCTATCTCTATAGACAAGCGCTCTGCCGGTAAGTTCATTTATATACTCATCGTGATAGACAATAGTTGTGGAGTCTGCGGAGGCTTGAGTAGAGTCTCCCTGCATACTTATAGTTTTTATCGTATCTGTCTTTACCGGCCTCCGCCTTCCGAAATTACCTGTAATTGCCACATTTGCAATGGCTTTTAGGATATTCTTGTTTGTGCTCTTGCGCAGAGAGTCTGCCATAGGAGAATCCTCATCCTCTTTTGGAAAATTGTTTCCTTCCCCCATCTTCTGCTCCATCTGTTTCTGTATTCTCTCCTCAATTCCTTTCTGATAGCGAGTCTCGTTCAAAAGATGTCGGTTATGCAGATTTTTTATATCCGTATTGAGTTGTTTTATGGCCTCTGTATTAATAGTAGCGCGCCCCCCTTCTAATTGTTGAGTTTCCGTACTATCTACAATTGCAGGAGGAAGTTGCTGTAGAGTGGCAATCATTTTTGTATATCTCTCAATCTCCACATCTATCTGCTGCATAATGTTCACGTATGGCCTGCGCTGCTTGTAAAAAGCCTCATACTTTTTTGTAACCTCTTCAAGAGCGTATGTAAGATCAAACGTAAAGTTCTGTTTTTGAGAGTATAGCATAAGCGACAATTCATTGCAATCCTCCATAAGCTGAAACATCTGCTTCTGCTGTGCAAGCCTTGTCTGCTCTATGATAATACGTGCTTTTGCGGCTCTGTTGTAGGCGTGTCTGAGCTCATACTTGAGAACTCTCAGCGTGCGGTTGAGGTCTCCCTCTTCAAATACCGCTGCCACAGGCTGAACTACCCCTATAATAAAGGCGAGAATAAAGAGTGCTCTTAAAAATTTTTTCATAGCTTATGGTTTTGGCTTTTTGACAATTTCATCAGACTGATATATATTGTTGAGCAGATATTCTGTAAACTGCTCTGTAATTATATCGTGGGTTGTAAACCAGCAGTGCCCTATAACGTTGTATGGAGCTGTGCGGCACTCTTGAACCTGAAGGAGATATTCATCTAAGCTCTCAAATCCCTGCTGGCCAAAGCGATAAGCGGCAAGCCCGATTATGACAGGTACATCTTTCAGCAGCCCATTCCAACTGTCGAGCACCTTTTTGAAGTCTGCAATTTTATGACCGTGAGGCCAGTATATCTGTGGAATAAGATAGTCTATTGTACCCTCTTGCGCCCATTGCACAGGGTCTGCATAAAGGTTGCGGGTATTTACTAAGCGGCCTGCAGGAGATACTCCAAAGAGGGCATCGGGCCTTGCTGCTTTAACGGCGTTGTAAAGCTCTCTTACTACGGCATTTATGTTGCCCTCCCTCCACTCATCTAAACTCTTGCCGGAGCCATATTTTTTGTACAGATGTTCATCGTTCCACACCTTTTGCCTGCCTTTTTTTTCCGCCTGCTTTCCGCTTCCCCTCAATCCGGAGGGGTAAAAGTAATCGTCTATATGAATACCATCTACATCATAATTTGTGAGAATTTCTGTAACGAGTTCTTTGAGATATTGTCTCACTTCCGGTTGGCCCGGATCCCAGTAGAGCTTGCCCTGGTGCTGCTGAACAAGATGCTTTTTGGTGTAGCATATATTGTCTGAGCGGCGAGCCATCTCTACCTTGCCTATTCTGAGCGGATTTATCCAGGCGTGAATCTTCATTCCAAGCGAGTGGGCGGTTTTCACAGCCAAGGCGAGAGGGTCATAGCCTGGAGCAGTGCCCGGGGTGTCGGTAAGTGTTGGAGCCCATTGCAGAATTTTTGAGGGATATAGCGCATCGCTATTGCTAACCACCTGGAACATAACATTATTGCAGCCGGCTTTCTTGAGTCCGTAGAGCAGATTTTGCAGTTGAAGCTGCTGAGAGTCTCTCTGCCTTGCAATCCTCTCCTTTCTCTCTCTCTCACTCTCCAATGTGCCATCTTCCTTCTCTATTTTGCCGAGTAGAATTTTGACCTTCGGCCAATCGATGCTCTCTACGGTAGAGAGCCAAGCTCCTCTGAACTCGTTATTTGCACCGCTGCAAGGAGAACAGAGCATAGATATGAGGGCAGAAACTATCGCGATTAAAAGAGAGTTCTTCATATCCAAACGTTTTTTAACGTATATATTCCCCACAAAGTTACGTAAATAAAATATATCAGCTATTTTTGCTTGCAATTAAAGATTATGGCAACAATAATTATAATTGCGATTACGGCTCTTGTGAGTCTGTTGTGTTTCTCAAATGAGAAAGCCTTCAGAACCCTGATGTTCAATGCCTACGATACTTGGAACCATAGGCGTTACTATCAACTTTTCAGCTATGGCCTTGTGCACGGCAGTTGGGGGCATCTCTTTTTCAATATGCTTACCCTCTTTTTCTTCGGGAGCGAGGTTGAGATTTTCTTCAAGGCTATATTCGGAGATTTGACAGGCACTATATTGTATGTGGTCTTATATGTAACAGCTATCGCAGTATCTTCATTGGCAGACCTTTACAAATACAGATATACTGCTTCGTACAATGCGGTTGGGGCATCAGGCGCAGTTTCTGCTATACTCTTTGCCGCAATACTGTTTAATCCTACAATGGGGATATATATCTACTTTATTCCGATACCTGTTCCTGCTTTTATATTCGGGCCGCTCTACCTTATCTACTGCCGCTGGATGGCCAAGCGCAATGCAGACAACATAGGCCATACGGCCCACTTCTGGGGAGCTATTTACGGCCTTGTATTTCCGATATTAGTAAAGCCGGCACTGGTAATTTACTTCTTTAACCGATTGATGGAGAGTTGGAGCTAATCAGCATCTTCAAGTACGGGGAATTTGCTGCGTGCCTTTGCAAGGTATGCCATATCAAGCTCCGCTGTAATGGCATCTTCTTTACCATCAGATACTTGTGCGGCTATGTTGCCGAGCGGATCTATTACCATTGTTCCACCAATGTAGCTGCAGGCAGGATCTGTTCCCACCCGGTTTACCGCCAACACATAGCATTGGTTCTCTATGGCCCTTGCAGGGAGGAGTTTCTTCCAAGTGGCAACCCTTGTTTCCGGCCAACTTGCAACATAAATAATGGCGTCATACTCAGGGCAGTATGGTATATTTGGCATTAGGCGGTTGCGGCTGAAAACAGGGAATCGCACATCGTAACAAATCTGCAAAAGA
>CADBUS010000089.1 GCA_902797895.1 uncultured Bacteroidia bacterium
TGGCAATGGCACTCTCCGGCGCGTTGTTTATCTGCACAACTCGGTCGCTTTCAGCACTAAAACGCTCCTCTCTTATATGATCGTTCAGGTAGTCTTGGGTAAACATTCCCAAAGCCTTGGCTTTCAGCCTCAAATTCACATCTTTGGTTACAAGGCAGACTGTTCTGTCTGGATAATTATCTCTGTACCACATAGCTGTGGCAAGTATTCTGTGGTCTGGCACATCTGTGGTAAAGCAATCTTTGAACTCCTCTGAAAAGGGGTGATTCATAGATATTTTGATGGTGCCGAGCCCTGCTCCGAGCTTGAATCCATCTTGCGGATTGTAGAGTCTTTTTTCAGAAATTTCATCTGCTTTGCGCACAAACTCTCTTGCATTATAGTTTATGGTTCCCTCTCCTTTTTTGAATTTATCCAACTCCTCCAATACCGCCAAAGGTATAATCAAATCGTTCTCCTGGAACTTGAATATAGATTTCCAATCGTGCAGTAACACATTGGTATCCAGCACAAAAATCTTAGGCAGCTTAGTCTTGGTCTTTATCACGTCTGCCAAACCTACCTTTTTGCCTTTGCTCTTTTCTGAGCTTTTTCTGCGGTAACTCTTCTCAGTCATAATGCATTTTATCTTTAGATTGCCTTTTTTATCGCGATAGTTTTTTTTGCTTATCTCTTTTTTGCTTGATGTTTTTGGCACCACTTTCTGCCGTTGATAAACATCTCAATCCAAGGAGTTATCTCTTTCAACTCCTCTCTGCCCTCCGTTTTTACGGTAGGGTAATGTGCCCAGTTCCAAGGTCTTATGCAACGCTCAGGGTGAGGCATCATTGCAAGGTGACGCCCATCGGGGCTGCATACTCCGGCTATTGCAAATGGAGAGCCGTTAGGGTTTGCAGGGTAGTTGTTGTATGAATATTTGAGTGCTACCTCCATATCTGCCTTACCCTTTGTCGTTATCTTTCCGCTCTTTGTAAGATTGCCGGCAGGGAATGTAAAACGCCCCTCTCCGTGTGCAATCCATATTCCCAACTTGCTTCCGCTCAGGCTTTTGAGCAGTATGGAGCTGCTCTTTGGAATATCTACTCCCACAAAGCCGCTCTCAAATTTGCCGGAATTGTTATGCGCCATTTTTGGAGAATTCTCTCTCTGCGATGGTGTTATCAGCCCAAGTTCGGCCATTAGCTGGCAGCCATTGCATATACCTAAACTGAGTGTATCCTTGCGTGCGTAAAAATCGTTCAAAGCCTTGGTAGCCTTTTGGTTATAAAGGAAAGCTCCTGCCCATCCCTTTGCCGAGCCAAGCGTATCTGCATTTGAGAATCCTCCCACAAATACAATCATCTGCACATCTTTCAAATCCTCTCTGCCGCTTGTAAGGTCTGTCATATGAACGTCCTTTACATTAAAGCCTGCAAGGTAGAGGCACCAAGCCATCTCTCTATCTCCGTTGCTCCCTTTCTCTCTTATTATAGCTGCAACAGGCGCATTTTTGCGCTGCTGTAAAGTTGTTTTTATTAGCTCGTTATAGTATGGAGCACCATTTAAGAAATTTTTAGGGAACCTAAATTTGAGAGGCTGCTTTTTGTAGTTGGCGGCCCTCTCCTTTGCGCAGGTGCGGTTGGTTTGATATTGCTCCAAAAGATATGACGGAGAGTACCATATATCTCTGAGTTTATCTATATCCAACTTTATTTTGCCCAATATGGAGAGCTTTCTCTCTTTGGTGTAAGAGCCTATATTTATGGCTTCTACGCCGAGTGCGGCGCATCTTGCCTGAATCTGCTTGAGCCTCTTGTTCTCTATTTGAACAACAACCGCAGGTTTTTCTGAGAAGAAGAAATTAACCATCGGGAGGCTGATATTGTTAATGCTTATTCCTCCTTTTGTATTTGCAAAGTTCATCTCCAACAGTGTGGTTATGAGGCCGCCGGCAGAAACATCGTGCCCTGCAAGAATCTCCTTGCTTTCAACCATCTGCTGCACAAGCTCAAAGCAGGCTGCAAAGTAGGAGGCATCTGTAATATCCGGAGCCTTCTCTCCAATTTGCCCCAATGTTTGTGCAAGGGCCGAGCCGCCAAGTTCATAGCCGCACTTTGTAAATGGTATGTATAGTATGCTGCTCTTTGCAACATCCTTGAGTACAGGGGTTACCGTATTGCTTATATCTTTTACAGGTGCTACCGTAGATATTATTACGGTGCCTGGTGCAAGCACCTTCTCTCCGTTCGGATAGCTCTGAGTCATACTCATAGAGTCTTTGCCTGTTGGCACATTTATTCCAAGGGCGCAGGCAAAGTTGCTGACAGCCTCTACTGCACAATATAATCTTGCATCCTCTCCCTTGTTGCGGCTCGGCCACATCCAGTTTGCGCTGAGAGAGACGCCTTTCAAACCATTTTTGAGCGGAGCCCATACAATGTTTGTAAGTGCCTCTGCAATAGCGAGCCGAGAGCCGGCGGCCGAGTCTATCAGAGCGGCAACAGGTGCGTGGCCTATAGAGGTGGCTATTCCCTCTTTGTTGGCATATCCTATTGCGGTAACTGCCAAGTTGTTGAGCGGCAGCTGAATCTCTCCGCAGCATTGCTGGAGAGCTATCAGCCCTGTAACGGAGCGGTCAACCTTATTTGTGAGCCAGTCCTTACACCCCACGCTCTCCAACTTTAATACAGAGGTAAGGTAGTTGCTGAATTTATCTGCGCTTATTTTCAGAGGATTAAATTTGTATGGCGCACTCTCATCCTTCATAATCGTTTTGGGAGCATTGCCAAACATATCGCTCATCTGCAAATCTATAGCTGCCTTGCCGCTCTTTTTGTCTATCAGAGTAAAGCGGTGATTATCTGTAACTTCTCCAATTCGATAAAAGGGCGCTCTCTCTCTTTGGGCAATCTGCTGAAGCTCGTCTGCTCCCTCTTTTCCAATGGCAAGTCCCATTCTCTCCTGACTCTCATTTCCTATAATCTCCTTCAGCGATAGGGTAGGGTCTCCAATCGGCAACTTGCTTATATCCACCTCTCCTCCGGTAGCTTCCACAAGCTCGGATAGACAGTTCAGATGGCCGCCGGCTCCGTGGTCGTGTACAGAAATTATAGGATTCTCATCTTTTTCTGCCAATGCACGTATGGCATTGTAATCTCTTTTCTGCATCTCTGCATTGGCCCTCTGAATGGCATTTAGCTCTATCTGATTACCATACTCTCCTGTGTTTACGGAGCTTACGGCGCCGCCACCCATTCCAATGCGATAGTTGTCTCCTCCGAGCAGAATCAGCTGGTCTCCCTTTTTAGGCTCCTTCTTGGAGGCATCGCTTCTTTTGGCATAGCCAACTCCTCCGGCAAGCATTATAACCTTGTCGTAACCAAATTTTGGATTCTCCTTTTCAACTCCCTTGCCGTTTTGTGCGTGCTCAAAAGTGAGCAGACTGCCGCATATAATAGTCTGACCAAACTTATTGCCAAAATCGCTGGCTCCGTCAGAAGCCTTTGTTAGAATCTCTTGCGGACTCTGGTAGAGCCATTTGCGCGGTTTCCCCTTTTCCCACTCTCTTATAGGTTTGCCCTGTTTGTCTTTTTCTATACGCGGGTAGCTTGCCATATAAACGGCAGTACCGGCTATCGGAAAGCTCCCCTGTCCACCGGCCATTCTGTCTCTAATCTCTCCCCCTGTTCCGGTTGCCGCACCGTTAAAAGGCTCAACAGTTGTTGGAAAATTATGAGTTTCAGCCTTTAAGCTAATTACGGTTTCTCTCTCTTTGGTTGTAAAGAAATCAGGAGCGGTGGCACTTTTAGGAAAGAACATCTTTACTTTAGGCCCCTCTATAAAGGCGCAATTATCTTTATATGCACTTACAATAAGATTCGGATTTTCTTTAGAGGTCTTTTTAATTAGCTGAAAAAGAGAAGATTCCATTCGCTTACCATCTATAATGAAGGTGCCGTTGAAAATCTTGTGGCGGCAATGCTCGCTATTAACCTGAGAAAATCCAAAGACCTCGCTGTCTGTAAGAGGGCGCCCCAATTTTTTGCTCAACTCTTCCAGATAGCCGAGCTCCTCTTTATTGAGTGCCAACCCCTCCGCCTTGTTGTATGCCGCAATATCCTTAATGTAGATAATATCCTCAGGCTTGCGGTTTACTGAAAAAATCTCCTGATTCAACCCATTGTAGAGGCGTTGGAGCATTTTATCATATTGCGGCTCAGATTTTTTGGCCACAGGAAAATACTCCTCCATTCTCTCAATTCCGCCTATGTTCATATTCTGCGTAATCTCCACAGCAGTTGTACTCCAAGGGGTTACCATCTCCTTTCTTGGCCCTACAAACAACCCCTCAATACTCTCTTTTGCAATCAGACGGGCATCTCCAAGCAGCCACTTTAATGCATCTATATCGCTCTGTGAAAGCTCTTTTGCGGCCTTTACTGCCACAATGCTCATTTTTGCTCTAAAGAAAAGAATCATAAAATTTGTTTTGATATCCAACTATAATAGCGCGAATTTACTCATAAAAACGATTATTTTCTACTTTTGAGAGCTATTTTGAAACCACAATTTTGAGAAAATGACAGAAAGAGAGTATCAAGAGGCTTTAGAAGAGATTTTTATCAAATTTCCATCATTCCAAGTAGTTGGCGGCAGGGCCCTAAAGCCCGGTTTGGGTAATATGATAGCGATAGACAATCTATTGGGTAGCCCTTCAAAGAGGTTGAAATTCATACATATAGCCGGTACTAACGGTAAAGGTTCCGTAAGCAGTATGATAGCGGCTGCGCTTATGCAACTTCCTGCAGATTTTGCACATAATGGGGGCGGTGAGCAGTCGCTGAAGATAGGGCTCTACACCTCTCCGCATCTTGCAGATTTTAGAGAGCGCATCAGGCTAAATGGCAATATGATAGAGAAGGAGTGGGTATATAATTTCTTAAACACTAATCGCGATATGTTTGAGAAGATTGGGGCTTCATTCTTTGAGATTACTACTGCTATGGCTTTTGCATACTTTGCTGAAAATAAGGCAGATTATGTGGTATTGGAGTGTGGTTTGGGAGGGCGTTTGGATTCTACAAACATAGTAACTCCTATGCTCTCTGTAATTACCAATATAGGGTTGGACCATTGCCAATATTTGGGTAATAGCTTAGAGGAGATAGCCTTTGAAAAAGCAGGAATAATAAAGCCGTCTCTGCCTGTTGTAATAGGGGAAAGCGGCTCAGACTCGGTTAAAAGAGTTTTTATAGACAAGGCATCTTCCTGCCAATCAGATATTTATTTTGCCGATAATCTGAATCCTTTCAATCCATTCCCAGATGATGTGTGGCGTAGTTTTAATTGCAGCAATAAAAATCCCTCAGACAATAATTTCAAATCCGTTCTCTCTCTTGCAACCTCTTTGCTTGCAGCTATAGAGCTGAA
>CADBUS010000090.1 GCA_902797895.1 uncultured Bacteroidia bacterium
TCAAATGTTCAGAATCTTTCTCTCCAAAGTTTGAACGGTTGAGAAACAATGCTTTGATAAGTTCAGCGTTTGTCAATGAAATTTTGCCTATATTGAGACGGGTGAAAACTTTTATAGGGTCTTCATCAACGGATTCGTACCAGATGAATTTCACATTGTAAAGAAGAGTCTTTTTAAAGACTTCTTTATCTATTATATCATTTATATCATTGTCAAGCCGAGATACCACGGTTTGTTTCGCCTGGTAAATATGATAATAATCGATATTTTTATCATCTTTCTTGTTTTCGTCAATATTTTTTAGAAATACTTTACTGTCGTTCCTGGTTTCGTATTCTAAGGAATATACAGATGTTTTTTCTGTTTTTTCTAACACAGAAAGGATTATGAATAGAGTAGTCAATCGTTGCTGACCATCAATTACTTCCCAAGAACCCTTTAACAAGGTTTCAACTTCTTTAATCGAAGATGCAGCCTTAATGCTATTTAAGACATCGTCATCTTTTCGTTTAACTACCAATGGCTGTAAACAATAGAACTCATATTCCTGCTTTTTCTTTTTTGAAAATTCCCAAATGTCGTTAAGCAAGTCTTTTACCTGCTGCTCCGTCCATCGATATCCACGCTGATAACTCGGTATAAAGAAGTTCATTCCAAGAATATCGCTTACCGATTTTAATTCAATCTTTTTTTCGGTCATATAAAATAGTTTAGTGGTTCATTAATGATAATTTTGTTTTATACAAGCAAGATAACTAATCTCTCTGCAATAATAATAATAATTTCCAAACTCAAGCTCCGTCTCAAAATCCCATCATGTATGCCCTTAAATCTCTATGAATGAGTGGCGTTTGCCGAATTGGTTGACAATATGCTGGTGGGTGATTTTTATATCAATCATAAAATCGTTCATTCTCAAAAGGTCCGGAATGGAATAATACTTATGGGTGCATAGGTCGTGAACTGCGTAGCAAATGCAAATATGCTTGAACTCTGCGCGGTAAAGATACCCTTCTGACCACGACTCGCCATCGTTGAGGTCATCTTCTATCCCCAATTCTGCTGCACTCATTTCACATTTGTGGTCTAAATTGTATGAAATATAGCATTGTGCGCACTCCGGCACTCCCGAAGTTCTATAAAACTCATAGAGAATATCTAACATTTGGGCAAAAGGAGAGTTGTATAAATTGGGCTCAATCTCATCTGAAATAACAGAATCCTGTTCATCATTAAATACATAGCGTAGTGTTGCTTCCAGCATAATATCATCGTCAAAATCAGGATCATATCCCTCTTTTAATATAGAACGATATAATTTAAGGGCCTTAGTGTGCATTTTATCGGTCAGCTCTTTCAGGCGCTCATTCACTTGTTTGAAACGCTCTATCTCGTTGGTTGTGCATAAAAACATCTCATTCAGCAATACATAACGATTGCCAATCAACTTCTCTAATTGTTCTATCTCTCTATGTGTGAGGTTTGAAAGCGAAAATGGGATGATACTGTTTTCGTTATATTTGACTACCTTGAGTATCTGTTCCTCAATTTCAGCGAGCTCCTGTTTTTGCTTTTTAGTCATATCAATGCGTTTTAATTTATTACTGCGGACAAAAATATGCTATTGGTGTGCAAGGAAGTGGCACAGGCAATTTTACTAAATATGCTCGCAGAGGTAGTGTTTTATTGCTTAACTTTGAGCGTTGAAATTTTGGTGTTATGGAAGAGAGGAAAGAGATTGTAGTTTATCAGTCTGAAGACGGACAGGTAACTATGGAAGCAATGGTAGATGCTTCCAACGAGACTATTTGGGCAACTCAAAAGGCTATAGCAGAGCTTTTGGGAGTAGGCACTCAAGCTATTACTAAGCATTTAGCCAATATTTATCGAGTTGGAGAGTTATTAAAAGAAGCAACTTGTTCCATTTTGGAACAAGTTCGTCAAGAGGGAAATCGGAGAGTATTGCGAAAGCTTGAGTTTTATAACCTTGACGCCATTATATCAATAGGTTATAGAGTGAACTCTATCCGTGCAACCCAATTCCGTATTTGGGCAACAGGGATTATCAAGCAGTATATACTCAAAGGATATGCTATAAATAGAGCTGCTGTTTCTGAGCAAAAATATGAAGATTTGAAAAATGCTGTAGGGCTTTTGGAGAATCTCTTTAGCAAGGAACTTATGCTTACATCAGACCAGGCCCTAGGGCTTTTTGATGTTATTCGTGATTATACATACGCTCTTGATACTCTGGATTCTTATGATTATCAAAGCCTTAAAATTACAGATACAACCTCCCCGGAAAGATTCCACGCAACATACGAAAATGCAATGGAAACTATTCGTAGTTTGAAAATCAAGTTTGCTGAAAGCGACTTGTTTGGCGTAGAAAAGGATGCCTCTTTCCATAGTAGCATAGGGCAGATTTACCAAACGTGGGGCGGTAAAGAACTATATCCGAGCATAGAAGAAAAGGCTGCTATGCTATTGTACTTAGTTGTTAAAAACCATTCATTTGTGGATGGCAATAAGCGTATTGCGGCTACTTTGTTCTTATGGTTTATGCAAAATAATGGCATTTTGTATCGCCCTAACGGCACTAAGCGCATAGCAGACAGCACCTTAGTCGCCCTAACTCTTATGATAGCCGAGAGCCGTACAGATGAAATGGAGACAATAGTGAAAGTGGTTGTGAATCTGATAAATAAACGGAACTAACTGATATTTAATTGAATAATTGTCACTATAATCTCTGTTCAATAATATTTACAGAACATGATTTTATATCCATAAGTCTCTGTAATAGTCTATAAACAACTGCATTCCCTCTTTTATCTTCTCTTGTTTTTCGACAGGAAGATTGTCAAAGTCACTACCACTTGTAAACCATTGATACTCTTCAAATGCATAGAGCATTTTACGGATGATTGCCAACCACTTCCTATAACCATCAGCTACATCGCATCCTTCAGCTAATCTACTTGGGCAGCCGCCATTTGGTCCTTTTTGAGCATTTAGAAAAGCCCTAAGGTGCTCAGAAATAATCCGAGCAAGCCTAGTATGAAGACTCCAAACATCTTCATAAGAGACTCCGGCAAAACCTGCATGAGCCTTTTTTTCCTTACACTTGTCTTTCCACTTAGGGTTCTTACCAAACATATAATCATCCATAGTACACCATTGTTTTAATTCGGGTGCAAATCAAATAAACCTTTGTGCAATTTTCAGGCACAGGCTTTTGCCATAATAAAAAATAATTGCTAAATTTGCGCAACGTAATTTACGCTTCGTAATTTACGCAACGCAATTTACGCAACATAAACTAAATGATTAACAAAAGGTATTATGTCAACAAAAATCAAAAACCCATTCATAATCTCCGGATATGATTCTCCAAAGTATTTTTGCAATCGTAAAAAGGAGACAGAAGAGCTATTAAAAGCACTACAGAATGGCAGAAATGTAACCCTAATCTCTCCAAGAAGAATGGGTAAAACCGGCCTTATTCACCATCTGTTCCACACTTTAAAGCGCAGTTCCAAAGATGTTGTAACCATATATGTAGATCTCTTTTCTACCACAAATCTTACTGAGTTTACAAAACTCTTTGCAGATTCGGTCTTTGGGCAACTCGATTCCAATCCAACTAAGTTGTTGGCAAAGCTCACATCCTTTTTCAAGGGCTTGCGGCCGACCATAAAATTAGATGAGTTTACAGGTATGCCAAAGCTCTCTGTAGAGATAGATAGCGGTGAGGAGAGCAAAACCTTAAAGCAAATTTTTGAATACCTAAAGAGCTCATCAAAAGAGTGTTACATAGCCTTTGATGAGTTTCAACAGATAGCCGCTTATCCTCAAAATAATGTGGAGGCACTTTTGCGTTCGCATATTCAGAATATGCACAATGTGCATTTTATATTTTCCGGCAGCAAAGAGCATCTGCTTAGCCAAATGTTTCTCTCCCCCAAACGCCCATTCTATCAAAGTACCTCTTCCATAACATTAAGCGTAATACCGCAAAAGGAGTATTTTGCATTTGCAGCCTCGTTTTTCAAAAAGCAGGGGCGCATTTTGCCAAAAGAGGTTTTCCATACCATATATACCAATTATCAAGGCCATACCTGGTATATCCAAAAAGTTTTGAATCATATCTATGCCAAAAGTAATAGAGATATTACAGAAAGGCTTGTAAAAGAGGTTATTATCGAGATAATAAAAGAGAATGAATTTTACTATCAGATGCTTTTAAGAGCCTATCCGAATGGGCAGGGTAGGTTGCTTAAGGCTGTGGCAAAGCAAAAAATAGTGGCAGAAATTATGGCCGGTTCATTTATAGCTGCAAATAATCTCGTTGCCACAAGTAGCGTATCGGGCGCCCTTAAACGGCTATTGGAAGATGAAATTCTCTACCTTACTCCCGATGGCTATATAGTCTATGACCGTTTCTTTGGTCAATGGCTTGCCAGCTTGCCTTAATGCTCTTTGAGCCCCCAAATCTACTTGACAGGGTCCTGGCAATACTCTCTGCGTTTGCAAGATTTGCAATGCTTTCCCATCCAGACCTCATCGAATTGATTCATAGCCTGTTCAACGATTTGCGGATCATCGGCCAAGATACCTGCCTCAAAGTTGCGCTTGTTATCGCTTTTCATTCCGATGCCGGCACCTGTAAGGTTTGCACTACCGATATAAGCCTCTTTACCATCAAATACGAGCATCTTGAAATGAACACGAGGACACAGCACTCGCTCCAAATGCTCAAAAAGCAGCGGATATTTATCAAAGTCCTCACGAAAGTTCGGGCCCGGTTCCTTTGCGTGAATGAGCCTTACCTCCACACCGCGCCGAATAAGTTGTGCAATGAGCGCCAGAAATGGTTTCTTCTCTTTGCCAATCTCAACATAAAGGTCTTTAATATCGGCAGTGCCAATCCAAAGAATCTGCTTCACAGATTTAACTCGTGATAGCACTGCTTTATAGTGGTCGGAGTTGGAGATATATGAAGTCATAATGATGTCATAATGATGTCATTAATTCGTTCGGATAATGATGTCATAATTTCCATATAATAATAATTTACAATATTTCTCTTGCTATCCAAGCACATGCCTCTGCATCGGCGAGGGCGTGGTGGTGATTCTCCAAGCAATAGCCACAGGCTGCGGCGACGGTGTGGAGCTGGTGGTTTTCCAAATCAGGGAGCACTCGCCTTGAAACACAAAGAGTGTCGTGGAACTCATAGCCGGGGTAGTCCATCTGATAGCAACGGAA